>NZ_RXFY01000074.1:0-5274 GCF_044714355.1 Spiroplasma sp. ald
TATTTTAATAGGTTATGCAAGAAGTCTATTATCTTTTCCATACTTAGTTACTAAGGACCGCAAAATAAAATAATGTTTCTTTTCAATAAAAAATTAACCTCTTTCTGAGTTGATTTGTTGCACTTCACTTACACGATGCCTTTAAAAAATCATTTTTCAAAGGTTCATTATTTTGTGTGATATCTTGATTATTACTTTTGATTTTTTTATTTTGTTCACTAACTTCAAATGTTTTCTCATCATCAGAATCATCAGTTGTTGGATTAAAAAAATGTTTATTTAAATTATTAATTATTTTCATCTTATTATTCTATTTTCTTATTTGTAAATAACTGCTTACAATAATTTTTTAGTTGATGAATAAGCCTTAAGAAAATTATAACACCTTTTCAATTGCTGCTAATAAATATGTTTTTAATTTTGTTTGTGTTTCATATGTATTTTGTAAAGTATTTGTAAAATTTTGTGCGAAAATTGGGGCATGATTATCAATTCCACTTTTGTAAGCATATTGTAATATTTTTACTATCTTATCAAACAAAGTATCTTTGCGATGATCACCAGTTGTATTATGTAAAAAATCAACTAAATCTTGTTTAACTCATTTTGTTGTTTCAATCCCTGTTCAACTTGGATGGTCAAGAGAAGTTTGGTCAGTATTAATTCAACAATTAGTTGTTTGTTTTGTCTCATCTCATATATTATTTTGTGCATCATACCCACATTGTGCTGAATAAATATTTTTTAATGCATCAAAAGTTGAAGTGGCAATTTGTTTTAAAGCACTAGTCACAACATAATTTTCGCCATAAATTTTAGATTGTTCGGTATCAACACCAACTATCTTAGCATTGACTTTAATTTGATTAATTGTATCTTGAACTTGTGCACCAGCAACCGGAAAAATAATACGAGCGCCACGAGCTAATAATTCATCACTAATAATTTTTCCATCACCAGCTTGAAATGATTGTGAAAATCATGATTCATTCTGTTTTAAAACATTTTGCACTTTAACAATTGATTGTAAAGTTGTTATTTCTGGATTAATATTTTGGACTTGGTTTAATATATCATGTTTTATATTATTTCATTTACTATTTACTGAAGAATTAATAATAGTATTAAATAAATCAATTCCAACTAAAAAACCTCATATATAATTTGAAACAGCAACTGGATTATCCATCCCACCATAACTACCAACTTTTAAGTGTCCATTATATTCGTTTTGGTGCGCATTTAAATAAATGCTTGTTGCTAAACTCGCATAAAAACCAGAAGCTTCAGCTTGATAAGTAATTCCAATAATATTTTTTGCTAATGGTGTCTTCTGGTCAATATTAAGATGAATGTTCTGACTACTTCCATCAATATAAATAATATTATCAACTAAACCCGCTGCTCAACCAATGGTATTACCATGGTTGAAACCAGGTAAAACTAGTGTTTTTGCTCCTGCAATTGAAGATGTAATATAAGCATTTTTATAATCACCAGGCGTTTGACTAACTGATTCAAAGTAACTTGCTCGTCAGTTTGAACTTTTTCAATTTTGTGGTGGAACAATTTGATTTTTTTGTGCAAAAACATATTTACTTGCTCCCTCTCATGCGGATTGATTAAAAGCAAGATCATTTACAGTTCCCCCATCAGTAATAACCCAAATACTATTATCAAAATTATACTTCTTTACACAAGCAAAAACACTGCTCACTGAAGTGCCAATGATACTTATCATCATCAAACTTTGTAAAATTCGTTTCATATTTTTTGCTCCTTTTTTACTTAATGTTTGTAAAAACAAAAAGATCAACCTGGTTTTTCATTAAAATGAGTGGTTAATGTTTAAAAAGCAAAAGCATTAACCTATAGCGTCTTTTTCCAATGGTAAGACATAGAAACACTAGACCATATTACTAGTATATACAGGTATATCATTTATTTTTATACTTATATCATAACTTCTTTTTTATCAAAAAGCAATTAAAATAAAAAAACAACCCGGGTGAGATTGTTTTTTAGGGTATCCATGAAGTATAAGATAATATAATACAAAGTATGGTCATATTGATAGGGCTAAACTTGTGCTGTTTATTATTAATTTAATAAAAGTACAATTCTTATACTTCCCTAGACATTTATTATTATATAGTTCAAAAAATAAAATTCAATAAGATTTAAATAACTTTTTAGATTTTTTTAAATTTGTTGTACTTTATTCTACAATTTACATTTTAGAACAAAATTGAAATAAAATTAAAACAAAACAGCGTAAATAATGAAAAACTAATTTTAGTCTTGTATTTCTTTGCATTTAGTCGTATGATTATTTTGAAATTATTTTAAAGGATTTAGGTAACAATTTTGTAATAAATTAAAGTACTGGGTTGTTTATTAGTGGAATTTTAATCCCCTACTGGTGTTTAGAATTTCCCCCACCATTTACAATAACATACCAAAAAGATTAAAAAGATAAGGACGTGCAAAAAATGAATAAACGAAATAATACACAAAAAGTAATGGTTGGTAATGTTCAAATTGGCGGACAAAATAAAGTTGTTATTCAATCAATGACTAATACAAAAACACACGATGTTGAAGCTACTTTAACGCAAATCAAACAACTATATCAAGAAGGTTGTGAAATTGTTCGAATTGCTGTTTTAGGAAAAGATGATGCTGCTGTTTTAAAAACAATTGTTGAACGTTCTCCTTGTCCATTAGTTGCAGACATCCATTTTAATTATGAATTTGCTTTAATTGCTGCTGATGCTGGTATTAGTAAAATTAGAATTAACCCAGGAAACATTGGGAGTATTGAAAATACAAAAAAAGTTGTCGAAAAATGTCTTGAAAAAAAGATTCCAATCCGAATTGGGGTTAATTCTGGTAGTTTGCCATTAGATCTTGTCAATAAATATGGTTGAACTCCTAAAGCAATGATTGAAAGTGCTCGTCGTCATATTGAAATTTTAGAACATCTTGGTTTTTATGATATTATTTTATCTTTAAAAGCAACCGAACCATTAATGGCAATTGAAGCTTATACATTAGCTAGTCAAGAATGAAATTATCCCCTTCATCTAGGGATTACTGAAGCTGGTAGTCATAATACCGGAACAATTAAATCATGTAGTGGTTTGTCACCGCTTCTTTTTAATGGTATTGGTGATACGATCCGAATTAGTTTATCAACTGATCCAATAGCAGAGGTGGAAGTTGCTAAACGAATGTTAAATTCATTAGGACTTTATGATAACATTGTTGATGTAATTGCTTGCCCAACATGTGGTCGTTTAGAATATGACCTTTTCCCCGTTGTAAAAGAATTAGAAGAATATACAAAAGATTTAAAAATTCCATTAAAAATTGCCATTTTAGGTTGTGTTGTTAATGGTCCAGGAGAAGCTAAACAAGCTGATTTAGGAATTGCTGGTGGTAAAAATGGTGGAATTATTTTTAAAAAAGGTAAAATTTATAAATCATGTAAACAAGAAGATCTTGTTCCAGAATTAAAACTATTAATTGATGAATATTATCAAGAATGACAACAACAACAACAAAAACAACAACAACAAAAAAAAAAAAAAAAACATTCAACAATAATAAAACCTTTTATGATAAAATAAAAACTGGAAAGAAAATAGAGGTGAATGATATGAATGTGTGTTGTCCCGCAAAAAATCATGATTGTTTTTCGTGTCGTACTTGTAGTAAACCAAAAGTTGGTTGTCGTTCTTGCTTAATTTGTATTTCTTGTACAGATTGTGTTAATAAAAAATGTGAGTGTTGTAAAAATAAACGTTAAAAAACTAGGTAATTACCTAGTTTTTTTAATTCGAAATTAAGTGACTATATGGAAACTCATTTAGCAAAAAATCAAACCAGCCTGGATTTGGATTGATATAGGGATAAATTCGTTCAAATTGCTCCAATGCACTATCAAAGTCATCATGATTAATGTATCCTTTTGCTACTAAATTCATAAAAACAATTGATGCACTACGGTTAATTCCTCAAACACAATGAACATAAATTTTTTTATTTTTAATATTATTATCAATAATCTTTAATGCTTGAATTACAATATTACGATCTAATTCTTGTAATGTTGGATAATCCTTAAAATTAAAATAAACATGTTTGTCATCAATTCAAAGATATTCTTGATTATCATTTTTAATATTATATTTTTGAATTTGTTCGCGATAAATTTCTTCAGCACAACTAATTACTAACGCAGCATCTTGTGGAACACTATGACGATCACCAAGATACAAATTATCGATAATTTTCTTTGCGGACATTTTTATTCTCCTAAATCTATTTTTATTTTACCATTTTGTTGAAATGGGTCAGTAAAATGTTTTGCCTTAATCATCGCAATTTCATCCTTATAAGGAGCAAATGCATGATTCTTTTCTCCTACATATGGTGTCTCTAAAATCTTAATCATCCCATCTAATTTAGGATGATAAATTATTTTTAAAAGGGTTTCAAACCCCAAGTAACCATAACCAATGTTTTCGTGCCGATCTTTATGGGCATTTAAAGGATTTTTACTGTCATTAATATGTAAACATAATAACCGGTTTAAACCAATTAATTGCTCAAATTCTATAATAATATCATCTAATGCTTCTGTCAAGCGATAACCAGCATCATGCATATGACAAGTATCTCAACAGATTCCTAATTTATCATTTAATTTAACATTATCAATAATATATTTTAGTTGTGTAAAATTTGTTCCTAATTCGCTTCCTTTACCAGTCATTGTTTCTAAAGCAATTTTTGCTTTTTGATTAGGTGTTAAAACTAAATTTAATCCTTCAATAATGCGATCTAATCCAACTTGTTCTGGTGCACCAACTGCGCTTCCAGGATGTAAAACAATTGTTTTAATTCCAATTTCATCAGCACGAGTAATTTCTTTTTTTAAAAACTCAACAGCTATTTCAAAAGTACTAGGATTAGTTGTGTTTGCTAAATTAATAATATAAGGAGCATGAATAATAATATTATTGATATCAAAATGCTGTTCTTTTAATTGTTGATAAAATTCTGGAATAAAAAATTGCTCCGTACTAACGCGAATAGTATTTTGGGGTGGTCCTGTATAAATCATCATTGCATTAGCATTATTATTTAAACTTTCATTTAAAGCACCAAGCAAATAATTTTGCTGCTTGTTCATACTAACATGACTTCCTATAATTAAATTATAATCTTTCATTTTAAGGTCTCCCTTTTTTTCTAATTAATTTTATA
>NZ_RXFY01000075.1:0-5444 GCF_044714355.1 Spiroplasma sp. ald
TTATTTTAATAGGTTATGCAAGAAGTCTATTTAATAACTTTTTATTTTTTCTATTTAGTTGTTATTATTTTAATAAGCTAATAATTAATATAATTATTTTTATATGCAAAATTGTATCATAATTAGGTAGTTTTAATATCTGTTAAATTTTTCTTAAAAATTAACATAATAAAATAATCATTTGGTCTAAAATTTAGATAAAAAATCTTGAATATTCTATCTAAATCTATTTAGGTTTGAAACTGACTTTGAAAAATTTTTAGTCTTGTCAGTTTCAGATATTATATTCTAAGCCTACAGATGCACTAATTTTTGATTTACCAAATTTATTTTATGCATATGAAATTAGTGCATAGACAGCTGGTTTTCTAATATTAGGAACTACCTAACTTTTATTCTATCTAATAAAAGAAAAAACTCTTCTTTTTTGAAGAGTTTTAAGGTTGATAAATTAAGTTTATTTTTAACATAAATGTACCATTAGCGAATTGGCCAGTTGATGTTTTAACCTTAATAATCAATTCTTGTTGTGGATTATTTTCTGTTGGGAAATTAAATTGTTCAATGAATTCTTCTGATTCTGTATCATAAGATAATAGTTCTCATAAAATATTTGGCTGTTGTCCTTTTAAACTTGGATTTTTTATGATTTCATCATATAGGATTGCATTAACCATATTTTTTACTAATTCTTTTTTATCTGCTAATGTTCTTGGTAAACTACGAATAAAGATTGGCAACATTGAACTTGTTAAATCAAGATTAAACTTAATTGGGACAGTTAGGGTTAAATTTAATTTAAGAGTAACTTGACCTGTAAAAATAGCATTATTTTTAGATGAAAACTGCAACTCTAAAGGAATTTTATTATCACTACTACTTACATCATATTTATTAATCGCTTCATTTAGTTGTTGACAAATTAACTCAAAGTAGTTTCAATCCGTTTGAATTTTAGAAAGCCCAAAAGTTGGTTCATCTTCAACAATAAATATTGGATTTTTAATAATATCGCCTCAAATTTGATGAGCTAAATATGGCACTTGGTTGTCCGAACTACTTTGTTTTCTTGGCACAAATTGATAAGTTTTATAGGATAAATCAACTACGGGGTTTTCTTCAATTGGCTTATTAACCATTTTAATTTGACCGTGAACAGTAACTTTAAAATCACGACCAGCAACCTCTTGTTTTCCAGAAATATTCATTACATAAGTTTCTCATTTTCCACTTTTTTTAGTTTCTTTTAAAGCATTACTTAGTCTGTCTAGGTCTTGAGGTTCAAAATTCACTAAATCACGTGATAAATGCGGATCCCATGCCTTATTATTAATCAGTTTATCTCATACTAAATTTAAAACTGAGTTTGTTGTGTGTTTATCATCTTCAGCCAATAAAATTGGGTCTAATGCTAATAACCCAGGATCAATTCCTTGATTAATTAATGTTAATGTGATTGCAATATTGCCTTTAAAAATTGGGTCAGTGTTAAGATTAAGTGCCTGCAAAGTAACTTTTTCTCTTCGCCCAATATTAGGTCAATTCTTATTAAATATTGATTGTCAACTTGTGGTGTCAAAATTAGTTAATGCTGGACCACCATTAATGTTTGCTTCACGCATTACTAATTTTCAAATTCAATCTTTATCAACATTTGGTCGTTCTTGTTGAGTTACAACAATTGAAATTGATAATTCTATTGTTGGTGGTAATTCAATTTGATCTTTAACAATGAATCCAACAACTCGCATATAATGATGAATGCTTTCATCAATTGGTGTTGCTAAAAAATTTAACTCTGTATTACCACCAATATTTGGTTCTGTTACAGTATTTCAATCAATTTGATAGTCACTATAATCACTTGAAACTTGCGAATCATCGTTAAACTGTTGTTTAACTTCTTTTCACACTAAGTCATATAACTTTGGTGGTTCTAAGTTATTCTGCTGTAATTTCAAATTAACCATAGCACGATAACTAATAATGTTTAATTTAATTGTAATTGTCCCACTAAAAAGACTTGTTGGCGTATTTGCTTTGCCATTATATTCAGCAAACATTGTTACAGGCAATGCTTTATTATAATCGTCTGGCAATTGAAAACCTGAGATATCATAAGTTTCTGCATCAATTGGCGTTTCTGGTTTAAAACTACCAACGGCCTTTTTTCAAATCTCATTATATAATTCCTCAACATTTTCATATTTTGTGACATCTCATATATTTTCTAAGTTAACAGTTTGACTAATATCCATTGACGACTTTTTAACTAAAGTAAAACGAACGGTAATTGAACCAATATATGGAATATCTTCATCGTGGCGAATTGTTAAAACAACATATCCAGTTTGTGGTGTATTAGCAGTAACCGGTTTTACCATATTTTTCGAATCAGTAATTTCAAAAAAATCTAAAAGTAAATCTTGAGAAAGCCTTCCTTCAATTTTTGCTTGATTAAAAATTGATTCTTCTACAGTCATATTATCATCAGTAACAATAACATTATTAGTTAAAGTGAATTCTGTTGAAATATTCTCTCTTCCAGCAATTTTTGATGGAGAAGGCGTTCCGCATGATATAACACTAGCTATCGGAGCACTTGTAGTCAGAAATGTTGTTAGGAGTGTTAAAATTTTACGCATGTAAATCCCTTTCTTTTCAAACATTAATACTTATTATCATTATACACATTTCATCTTTTATACATAAATTTTAAATATAATTAATATTAAAACGGAAAGTAATTGCTTGAAGATGGTCTGGAACATTTTCTTTTGCTTTTAATTCTAATTTAATATCAAGAACAGTTAAATTACTATATCTTTCTTCACTGCTAATTTGCAATACATAAAATCAATCATTAAAAGTAGCAGCACTATTATGATAATTATTTAAAGGTGTAAATGTGATAATATCGTCTGCAATTATATTAGCATAATCTATTTGTGATACATTATCACTAATGTTTAAATTGTTTCCTACCATTTGACTAATATTTTGTATAAATTCCCATGTACGATTAACAATTTGTTTTTGTAGTATTGCTTTAAATGAAGTTACATCATTTGGAATATTTCGAACATCAATATCAATGTAATTTAATGGTTTTTGTGCTCCATATAAATTAGCACTTCAATATTTTGTAAATAAAATATTTCGTTTTTGTTTATCACTAATTAAATAGGCATCATGATCACCTGGATTAACTAAATTAGTAATTGAATGTAATGATGGTTGATCAATTATTACATAGTTTGTTTTTGCCGCTTGATTATTATTAAAACTAATTGTTAAATCACCATTTTCTTGAATTGTTCTTTTAACAACAGTATAATCTGCTTTTTCAATTATTCCATATGATTGAAATGGTAAAATATTTCAATCATAAACTCATTTATATTTTGAACTATTAGGGTTACTCAAAACATCTTCTTGTAATTCTCTAATTGCTGTTGCTAATGAATATTTTCCATTTAAAACATTTTTAATTTGCTCTCCCAATCGATTTGCGATCACATTTTGAATTGTTTCACCTTGCGGTAAAAACATAAAGTAAAATTGCTCTGGTTGGTTAACATTTAAACGTTTTGGTTGAAGATGTTGATATCAAAATTGTCATTCGGTTGGTACAAGTTCTTTTGGTAAGACTAAACCACGATTTTGTGATGTTTCTAAAATATTAATTAAAAAAATTAATAATTGTGGAATATATTTACCATTAATTTGAGTATCTGTTTTTGCAAAACTTTGCTCTGAATCACCCTTTTTATATGCTGACTGAATTACCCGATTAATATCAAGCATGTAATGCGTACTATCAATAGCAGTTCCTGGAAACAGTTGATCATTTTGATTAACACTTGAAATAGCAAAATTACTATATGGATTATAATCACCAATAAATTCTTTATCATTTCCTTTATTTTCTGCATAAAAAGCAGCAAAAGGTTCTTTATAGGCAGCATAAACTTGATCTGCTAACGCCAAACTATCATTAGTACCATTAATCATAATATTATTAGCTTGTTCATTTAGAACATTTGTTTGTTTTTCTCAAACTGTTGGTTTTAAATCATCTTTGTTTCTTGTTTCTCCTAATTTAAAACTTAAAAAGTTTGATAAAAATCCTTCATTTCCAACAAATAGGGTTGGCATTCAAACCAGATTTTTTTGGATTACGTCTTCGTATTTGATTTTTAAAAATAATAAATTTTTCATCAAATTAAATTGGTTTTGTTGCACATCAGCAAGACTTAACTGTTGTGTCCCTCGTGAATCAGTATAAATATCTAAAATTTGAATTTGCTTAGGATCTTTGTATTTATTCTTAAAAAAGATATTGTTTGTAATGTATAAACTAGGTGCTTTTTCAAAAATTAAATTATAAGCGTATTCTAATCGTAATGATCTCGCACGAGCGCGAGTTTGTGCAACTTGCCCAGTATTAGGGTCAGGAGGAATTTCATAAGTTTCAAAAACCGGAGTTGTTGTTGTATTATCGCGTAGTTTTGTTTTTGCAAAGTTAACTTCAAAATAATCCTCATCATTAACATCAGGTAAGGGTCCATCAGTTTCAATTCCACCATAATTTAAAATATTTGCTAAAAATGACACACCAAAATAAGCAGAGGGAATTAAAGCACCAAGATATAGCACAGCACAAATTGCGGCAAGTCACCCTTTTTTGCGTGATGCTACAGTAACATTCTTTGTTAAGTTATTAAGTTTATGTCAACTACCTGGTTTTCTTGCCATTAAAATCTCCTTTAGTAAGCTTAATAATAGACCTATTGAATGGATTTATTATAACAAAATTAATATTAAATGCAAAGCAACCTTTTTGAACAAAATTAAGCTTTTTAATTGTTCTTTTTAAATAAAAAAAGTTGGTCGTATAAATAAAATAAGGGTTTTGGAAAAAAACTCGGAAATTGAATAAAAATAATAAATTAAACCATTTACTAAAATGGTTTTTTTATTTGTAAAACCAAAATTATTAATTAATTGATCCAGAGAAAGGACAGTATCTTAAATATTTACAAAAAAAACTATAACAACTTTTTGACACCCTCTTTAAGTTGTTTACACATTTATAAATATCTTAGAAATCTTTACAAAGTGTACCTGTTTTTCTCCTAATTTAAGGTGTTGTCCTTTCTCTGTTTCAGTTAATTAATTTGCTAATAAAAAAACTTAATAAAAGAAAGGAGTAAGTAATGAAGATTAATAAGCAACAACAAATTTGCAATATTGATAACTGCTATAAAGCAATATCATTCATTATCGAAGAATTTTTATCAAATAAAGTTTTATGAACTTGTAAAAAACATAGAAATTTATTAGACTTCTTGCATAACCTATTAAAATAATTGTAAATATTTTTAAAAAGATACTAATAGCAAATTATAATTTTAATTAATTATGTCTTTTATTTAAAAATT
>NZ_RXFY01000076.1:0-5172 GCF_044714355.1 Spiroplasma sp. ald
AAAATAGAAAAATATATTGACAATAAAATTAAAAGTAATACAATCTAAATAAGTACGTGGTATATTATTCCACAATTTCTAAGATATTAATTTAAGACCCCAAAATAATTTATATGGCCTATTTTATAATTAACATTATTTAATTAACATTATTTTTTAACATAGCTTCACGAACAGGGCGATAAGTTTTCCGATGCAATGATGTAATTCCAAATTCTTGTAAGGCTAATAAATGTTTTTTGGTTCCGTACCCTTTATTATTTTTAAAATCATATTGTGGATAATCTCGATCAAATTTGAGCATTAAATTATCTCTTGTTACTTTTGCTAAAATTGAAGCTGCCGCAATTGATTGTGAAAGACTATCTCCTTTAATAATTGCTTGGTGATGATAAAATGGTCCTAACTTTTCTGCATCAGTTAAAATTATATCTGGTTTAACCATTAAATTATCAATTGCTTGTTGCATACCAATAATACTTGCTTGCTTAGGATTCAAAATTTCAACCATTGCAACAGAAATAATCTCAATCGTATAACTAATTGCAATAGACATAATTTCATCTGCTAATTTATTTCGTTGCTTTACTGTTAATTTTTTACTATCCTTAATTTCATCGTTAACATAATTTAGCGGTAAAATAACAGCGCTAACAACTAAAGGACCTGCTAAACACCCACGGCCAGCTTCATCAGTTCCTGCCATAATTGTTGTATTAGGATATGGCATTAAAATCTCTTGTTCAAATTTATTCATAATTAATTGTTCCTCTTCCAGGTGGAAACTCAAAAGACATTAAACCAAACTTATTATTTCATAAATTATTTAAAAAATCAGTAACAATATTATTAACATTATCTTCATCAACTTTATGAAAATGATTTTGTTGCATTACTAATAATAATTCAAAAAGTTTTTGTTCATCTGTTACATCAAAATTATCACTTGGTAAAAGATGATATTGCTTCGCTAACAAAGAAAAATAATATTTATGCATTCATTTTATTGCAGCTAAGCAAATTTCTTCTTTTGGTAAAATATCTTCTTTGATTGACCGTGTAAAAGCTAAATTCATTGCTACTTGTGGGTCATTAATTTTAGGCCATAAAATTCCCGGGGTATCAATTAAATCAATTTGATGATTTAATTTTAATCATTGTTGGCCTTTTGTTACACCTGGTTTATTGCCAACTCGAGTTGAATTTCGTTTTATTAAAGCATTAATAAAAGTAGATTTTCCAACATTAGGAATACCAATTACCATTACTTTTAGTTTTGGTGATTTAATTCCTCTATTTTGATCACGTTCAATTTTACCAGCTAAAACAAAATAAATTTTTTCAATAATTAATTTTGTAAGATTGCCATGCTTACTATCCAATGGTAAAACAGCAATCTGTTGCGATTGGTAATATTCAAGTCATGCCTTGATGGCAACTGGATCCGCTAAATCTTTTTTATTTAAAATAATTAACTTTGGTTTTAAACCACGTAAGTTATCAACCAATGGATTTGAAGAGGAAAACGGAATTCGACTATCAACAATTTCAATTACTAAATCAATTAATTTACTTTGCTCATCAATTTGTTTAATTGCCTTTGCCATATGGCCAGGAAACCAATGAATATTTGTTGTCATTTTATTTTCCTCCTTTTAATCTTTTTTTAATAATTTTTATCATTTTAAATAAAAATTATTTAACATAATCTTCAACTCATTCCAATGAAATTGCGGGAATCTTCTTCCCTTTTTTAATATCTTCTAAAAATTTAGCACATAGAAGTAAATTATCGGTTGTTTCACTATCAGGTAAAGATAAATTTGTTGTCATTAATTTAATAAATTCTTTAACAATTTGTTTTACTGATGATTTTGGTTGAATTCGAACACTATATGCTGTTTCTAATTTTTTTTGATATTTTGTTAATAACAATTGGAATGCTTTAATTGCTACTATTTCTGTATTATCCTCTATTTTAAAAATTCCTAAAATTTGTGTATTTCAATAAACATCTGGTTGAGAAAAATTAATCCCTGTAATTGGTACTGTGTCAATAAATTCAACATTATTATAACGATAAATTTTTTCACGGGTAAAAAATATTCCTCTTCCTTTTTCAAATGTTTCATTATTATCAAATATTTTTTCTAATAAAAGTTCTTTATTACTATCTGGTAAACTAATAATTAATATCTTCTTATTAGCATACTTTTTTAAAAGTTTCTTAAAATTGACTAAACACCGCTGATATTCTTTACTAGTTTGCTCTTCATGACATAATAACATTTGACAATAAATTTCTTGGCTATGATAATATTCCATTCATTTTTTTGTTTGCTCAACATCAGCTTTTTGTGTGTTTGAAAATAAAATTATTTTTTTCACATCATTTAATTTCGCATAATTTAAAAGATTAGCACCAGAATGTGCAATTCTTGCATCAACTACTTCAATAATAACATCAGCTGTTTCAGCAAGTTTATAAACCCTCTTATTATTTTTAATAAATTCTTTGGGAATTGAAAATTTCTTATCACACATAATTGTGTTTCCTCCTTGTGTTATTATTTTAATACAAATTAAAAAGACTTTATCAGTCTTTTAGGGTTATTTTGTTTTAATAATCTCTTTAATTCGAGCAGCTTTACCAGTTCGATTACGCATATAATAAATTCTAGCACGACGAACTCGTCCATATTTTACAATTTCAATCTTATCAATTAATGGCGAATGTAAAGGGAATTTTCTTTCAACGCCAGCTCTATTACTAATTTTACGAATTGTAACTGATTCTGCAATTCCGCTACCTTGTAACTTAATTACTACTCCTTCAAAAGCTTGAATTCTAAACTTATTTCCTTCCTGGATTTTATAATGTACTTTAATTGTATCTCCTGAAGAAAATTGTGGCAAATCACTACGAAGTTGATCTTTTGTAATTTCTTCTGTTAAATTCATCTTCATAACTGTTTTTTTCCTTTCTACGGTCGTTAAACCTTTTTTCGTTTTTAATTTTTTCTAATAATATTTGTTGTTCTGTGGTTAAAATTTTTTTTTCTAAAAGTTCGGGACGTTTTAATCAAGTTTTTTTTAATGCTTCATATTCTCGTCATTGGGCAATTTTCTGATGATGACCACTTAATAAAACTTCAGGAACATAATAGCCATCATATTCAACTGGTTTTGTATAAACAGGATAATCTAATAGATTGTTAGAAAAAGAATCATTGAGATGTGATTGTGTATTAATTACATTTTCACATAAACGAGTAACACTATCAATTACAACCATACTAGCTAATTCACCGCCAGTTAAAATATAATCACCAATTGATAATTCATAATCAATATAATATAAAATTCTTTCATCAAAGCCTTCATAATGCCCACAAACTAAAATTAAATCATTATCATTTGCTGCAAATTGTTGCACTTGTTCTTGGACATATTGCTTACCTTGTGGTGTTAACAAAATTGTTACACTGTCTTTTGTTTGGTGAGCTTTAATCGCTGCTACTAATGGTTCAATCATTAAAATCATTCCTTCACCACCACCATATTGGTAATCATCAACTTGATGATGTTTGTCAATGCTATAATCACGAATATCAACAATTTTAATTGCAATTAATTTTTCATAAAGTGCTTTTTTAATAATTGATGTTGTCATAAAATTATTGAACATTTCTGGAAATAAAGTTAATACTGTAAACTTTTTCATTTTAAATCACCTTTTTTAAAATAATTTCTTGTTGTTGCAGATCAACTTGTTCAACATATGCATCAACATTTGGAATCATCATTAATGTACCATCTATTGTTTTAATTTCAAAAACAAGATGTGCCTTAGTTTCAAATTGATTTACTAAAATCCCAATTTTTTTTTGATTATGAAAGACTGTAAAATTAATTAAATTTTCCTGATTAATAACTTCTGTATAATTCAAATTTGCTTTTTGAGCAAATAAATAGCATTCTTTAAAAGCTATTACCTCATTAATATTAGTAAACTCTTTAAATTTTAAAATATAATCTTGCTTAGTAGCAGTAATTTTAATTAATGTTACTGGCGTATACATCATTTGAACTTGAATAAACATTAATTTATTAAGCAATTTATTTATATTTTTAATGTTTATTAATAAAGTTGCTTTAAGTTCACCTTTAATTGCATGGGGCTTTTTAAGTTTAAAAATTTTTAACAAAGTTTCCATCTATAAAACCTCAAACTTAATATTAACTTTATTTTGATCAACATGTGCTCTAATATTTAATAAAGTTCTTAAGCTATTAGCAATTATTCCTGCTTTACCAACAACATATCCTAACACTTCTTCATTACACATTACTAATAAATTAATTTCTCCTACATTTGTCGATGGCATTTGACGAATTTCATAATATAATTCATTATCATCCTGACAAATTAACGGATTAATTAAATTTTTAAGTTCAGTAATATACATTAATTAACACCACACTTAATTACAACTATTTTTTGGCATCTGTTGTTGTCTTTGCCTTCGGTTTCTTTGTTACCTTTGCTTTTTTATCTGTTGCTGCCTTTTCTTTTGTACTCTTTGTTGTTTTAGCAGCATATTTTTCATTATGCAATTTAGTCATTAAGCCTTCTTTACTTAACAAATTACGAACAGTATCAGTTGGTTGTGCTCCTGTTAATAATCATTTGTAAGCAAGATCATGATTAATTTTTACATCACCATTAATAGGATTATATGTTCCAATTAACTCAATATATTCTCCATCACGTTTGACACGAACATCTGTTGCAACAATTCGGTAGAATGCTGCTTTCTTTTTACCTATTCTTTTTAAACGTAATTTTACCATTAATAATTTCCTTTCTAATTCTGCGTTCATGTTAAACTATAAAACTTAACATCCTTTATATAATACCTGAAATTAAAAAAGAGTCAAGTTTTTTAACTTAACACTTTATTTTTTGCTAATCATATTTTCCTTCTTCAGAAAAATCATTTTTAAAAACATTTAACACTGATTGTGGGATAAAAACATCTTTTTTATGTAATGTCATCCCTTTTCCACTAATTCCAAATATTTTTTCATTTACCCGTTTGTTTAATGTTTCGCCTTGATATTTAGAATGTAGCTTATTAGACTTCTTGCATAACCTAGTTATTTTAAAAT
>NZ_RXFY01000077.1:0-5233 GCF_044714355.1 Spiroplasma sp. ald
TAATACCTACAAAGAAAACAAAGAAAAAACCTTTAAATAAAGCACAAAAACAACATAATAGACTAGTTTCAAAAATGAGAATTATTATTGAAAATATTTTTGCTATTCTTAAAAAATTTAAAATTATTACAGAAAAATATCGTAATCATAGAAAACGATTTAGTTTAAGATTTAATTTAATTGCTTCAATTTATAATTTGCAATTATTATCTTTTTAAAAATATTTATAATTATTTTAATAGGTTATGCAAGAAGTCTATTTAATGACCTTAGGAATAATGAGCATAAGTGGAATAACAATTGTTTCTTGTGCTTGTAGTTATCCAAAACAAAACAAATTGGAAGAAGAAAAGCAAAGAAAAAATTTAGATAGAGCTCCTTTGTTACCAATAAATAATAATAATAATAATCCAAAAAAAGAGGAAATAAAATTACAATTTCCAATTGATATTAGTGGTATTACTAAAATTAACCCAATTAAAAAAGTTAATGTTAAGAATATTAAAGATGTTCAGTTTTCTGAGTGATCAGAGCCAATTCGTGATGCAATTTTAGCAACATTGCATGCAGAACTAAGCACTAAATTAACAAAAAATGATTATGATGTAATTCCTATCTTCCCAAAAGAGTTTTATATCAAAGATAATAAAATTGATACTCTTTCTTTTGATTTAACAATTCCAAGAAAAATAGAAATTACCTGTTTGGGAAAAAATAATGCAAAGGGTAGATTTAATACATATGTCATAATACCAATAAGTACTGTAAAATAATGATAAATTAATGAAAGAATATAAAAAAATAACATTTTAAAATGCTGTTTTTTTATTTTTTTAAATACGATATGATTGATATATTATATGGGAGAGGAACGTGATTAAAAAATGTTTAATTTAACGCAAATAACAGGATTAGTTTATTTTATTTTTATTATTGTAATTGGACTGCTTCTTGTAGGTTGATTAATATTTGGTCTTATTTTATTAAGGTTTAAAAAGAAAAAAACAACATTAAAACCACGGATGTTATTACGGAAAATGTTAGATGAGAATGATTTACAAGATGTTAATATTGGAGAACAAAACCATATTGTTAAAGCACGGAATTTTTCAAAAATAAATAATGCTGTCATTATTCGTCGTACTGATGATAAAGACCAAAGCATTGTAAAAATTTATGATATGATTTTTCATTTTTATTATGTTTATAACCACAAAACAAAACAATCAAAATGTTTTTTTTGATTAAAATTTTTGTCATGATTTTTGTTGTTTACAATATTTTTATTTATTATAGCAATAATTTTAGTTATTTTAATACAGTTTTTAAAAGACAATACTGTTATTAATGCAATTGACATTACAATTCAAATTTTATCTATTATTGGTATTGTTTATTTGATTTTGGGATGATTTTGTTGAGCGAATTTAGTAGAAAATTATCGTCAAGATTTAATAGCATTAGCAATAGACTATTTACCAACAGAATTTATCAAGTCTTTTAAAACTTATACTAGTTTTAAAGCATTTTTTCCTTTTTCTGAAAATATAATATGTTTTTATTAAAGGGGTTGTAATTTTTTATGAAATTTGGTATATTTAAAAAGTAAATGTATTAAACAATTCCTATATATGCTAGTAATATGGTCTAGTGTTTCTACGTTTTACCATTTATAAGAAGACTCTATAGGTTAATGCTTCATTTTGCATTAACTTATGTTAATTAAACAAGGTTAATGTTTTTTATTTTTACAAATAGAGCTAGATGGAGAAATAAATTATATGTTTAAAAAAAGATTGAAACTTTTTTTAGGTTTGGTGATTTAAAAACAACTTTTAAAAAAGAAATTATTGGTGGCCTAACAACATTTTTAGCAATGTTATATATTTTATCAGTGCAACCTAATATGTTATCTTCTGCACCAGATATTAATCATCCAAGTGATCCAAGTCAGAATATGGCGTTTGGAGGGATTTTTATTTCCACGGCAATTGGTGCTTTTATTGCTACTTTAATTATGGGTTTATCAGCGAATATGCCAGTTGGATTAGCACCTGGAATGGGGCTAAATTCTATTTTTACTTTTAATGTTGCTAATAATGGATTAGGATATCAAGGGGCTTTAATTGCTGTAATGCTTTCAGCAATATTTTTCTGTCTTATTTCAATAACTAAATTACTAACAATTATTATTAATGCGATTCCAGATTCATTAAAATTAGCAATTGGTGCTGGAGTTGGTTTTTTTATTGCTTATATTGGTTTACACAATATTGGATTTGTTGGCGATAATGCCGTTGCTCCATGTGGGGTTGCGTTAATGGCGGAATTCCGGTTGCAACATTAGGAAATTTAAAAACTAACTGACCAATAATTTTAATGGGATTTGGTGTTTTAATGTTAATTTTAGTTTTACATTTTAAAAAAATTCCTGGAGCCATTGCCATTGCAATTTTGGGAGGATTAGGAGTTTCTTTGATTGTCGGAAATGTTGTTGATAATGATTTCATTCGTCATAATTTTGCACATTGAAAGGGATGAAGTTATAGTGATTTTAATGGTTTTAATACCACTTTAAAATCAACATTTGCAGCATTTGCTAATCCAAAAATTTGAACATCACCAACGATGTATATTTCAATTTTTGTTTTCCTATTTGTTGATTTTTTTGATACAACAGGAACGTTATACTCTGTTTCAACTCAAATTTCATTAACAACTGGTGAAAAATATGAATTAAAATCACGTGCTTTAATGGCAGATTCAGTAGGAACTTTAACTGGAAGTCTTTTAGGTTGTTCTCCGGTTAATAGTTTTGTTGAATCAACAACGGGAGTTTCCCAAGAAGCTCGAAGTGGTTTTTCTGCTATTATTACAGGGTTAATGTTTTTAGTAGCAATTCCACTTTTTCCAATTTTTAAATTAATTACTCCGGCAATTGCTGGAGCTGCCGTGATTTTTGTTGGTACATTAATGGTTAGTCAAATTAAAGATATTGAGTGAGTTAAACCAGAATTTGGAATTTCAGCCTTCTTTACTATTATCATTATGATAGTTACATTTTCAATTACAAATGGGTTGGCACTTGGATTTATTGCTTATGCCTTTATTTGTTTAATTACTAAAAAAGCTAAAACAGTTGCTATTCCAATTTACATTTTAGATCTTTGTTTTATTGGTTATTTTATTGCTTTTACTTTTGTCCAAACTGGTTAAAAACAAAATAAGATAAATAATGATTTAATATATAAAGATTATTCTAATTAATTTTCTATAAATAACAATGTTTTATAATTTTATTATGACTAATAAAGCAAGAAAATATTAATAAATCAGGAGCATTATCCTGATTTTATTTAAATAACCACCTCAAATTAAAAAGCCAATGATGCTATTTGCAATAAAAAAATTGTTTGAATTAACATATTAATATTAATTGTTATTGGATAATTAGTACCAATAATACTATTAACTCCTGCAAACATTGCAAATTGTAAAATATTTGAAATTAATCATAAAATTCATTGTTCTTTTAGTCGTAAAAACATTAAAATTGAAGCAATAATTGCGATGCTATTGATTGTACTGTCAAAAATATGAGCAATAGGTTGGTTTAAATAGGCATAATCTGTTTTTACTAATGCATAATGAAAAACTGGAATTTCATAATATCAAGTAATCGCAAGAATAGCACAAATACCTAAAGAAATTGGTAAAATTATTCATCATTTTGAATTTCGAATGTTTAATGAGGAATCTTGTTCAAAAATAAAAGTTTTTTGTCATGTATATCAACCAATAAATTGAAATGGTAAATAAAAAAATAAATTTAATTGAGCATAACCAGTATAACCAAAACCAAATGAAAAAAGACCAAATGTAGTCACACTAATTAATCCTCAAAAATAATTGCTCATTTTACCAAAACTAATTAAAACAACATTTAAAATACTTGTAAAACTGACTAAACCACTTAATGAATAAAGTGTAGCGTCAATTCATTTAGGAATATTTCCTAAATAAGGTTTGGGAGTATTTAAGATATTAACAATACTAAAAAAAGAAGGATTATGGTTAGCATCAATAAAATGATTAAAATCAAAAAAAGATAAAAAAGTAACAATAATCCCAATGCAAATTAAAAGAATTTTAAAAGTTTTTTGTAACTCTTTAATATCTTTACCAATTGTTTTGATTCCTAAAAAGTTAATTGGTTTTGTAATAATAAATCATTTTTGCTGTTCATTTTTCATTTTTTGTATAAGTATCTTGTTTCTTTCTTTCATTATTTATCAAGTCTATAACTATATCTTAACAAAAAATAATATGTTTTATTCTTTTAAATAATATCTTTTTGAAGATATATCATAAAAAATAGAAAAATCCTAAAAATAGTTGCTTGTTTTTTCATTTTTAGTATATAATGAGTAAGGCTAAAAAGATATGCCATGCCTAGTTAGCTCAGTTGGTAGAGCACTCGGCTGTTAACCGATCGGTCGCAGGTTCGAGTCCTGCACTAGGCGCCATTATTTTTTTGAAAATTTTTATTGATATTTACCGGCCTGTTGGTGAAGCGGTTAACACACATGCCTTTCACGCATGCATTCACGGGTTCAAACCCCGTACAGGTCACCATTTTCGGGTGTTAGCTCAGTTGGGAGAGCGCCTGCCTTACAAGCAGGTGGTCAGCGGTTCAAGTCCGTTACACCCGACCATTTTATTTTTTATATTAATATGCTGGCTTAGCTCAATAGGTAGAGCAACTGACTTGTAATCAGTAGGTTGGGAGTTCAATTCTTCTAGCCAGCACCATTGCCTGTCTCCTGTTAGCTCAGTTGGTAGAGCAACTGGCTTTTAACCAGTGGGTCAAAGGTTCAAGTCCTTTACAGGAGACCATTTTTAAAACAGAGTAACCGGGTGTGGCGGAATTGGCAGACGCACCAGACTTAGGATCTGGCGGGGTAACTCGTGGGGGTTCAAGTCCCTTCACCCGGACCATAATTAAAAAACAAATTAGCACTTTCAGAGTGTTTTTTATTTGTAAAATTATGAATATAAATACAATACTTAAAAAATAATTTAGATCATTATTTTAATTTAAATACATATAACAACTATAGCCTTTTGAACAATTAATATTTTATTAGACTTTTTGCATAACCTATTAAAATAATTGTAAATATTTTTAAAAAGATACTAATAGCAAATTATAATTTTAATTAATTATGTCTTT
>NZ_RXFY01000078.1:0-5193 GCF_044714355.1 Spiroplasma sp. ald
ATTTGCTATTAGTATCTTTTTAAAAATATTTACAATTATTTTAATAGGTTATGCAAGAAGTCTAATATTAAATACATATTATTTATTGCTTCTTCTTCAGAGTTAGAATGAAAAGTAATATTATTAATTATTTTCTTTTGCAAAACATTATAAATAATAATTCCAGTTTGCCCAATTCCAGCAGGATCAATTGCAATAATATATTTTAAATTATTTGTTTGATTTTTTTCTCAATTTGTAATATCTTTCAACCATCGGTAGCCAAATCTAAAATGTCATTAATTTTGTAATGTTGCATATATGAATTAATGACATTTCATTTATTTTCAAATAAGTTTAAATACATTTTTGCTCATTCTAAACATTGTAAATCATAATGATTTTTGTGATGCGAAATACGGCAATTAATGGATTGACAATTAACTCAATCAAAAGAAGTTGTTATTTCATTTCAAGTTTTATTAATATATTTACTTTTATATTCTTGCATAATATTTTATTCCTTTCTTCTTATTTTGTTAAATAAACAGAAAATCCCTTTGTTGGTTAAGCTTTTGATATTTAGTAATAATATTTATATTTTGATTTAATTAGTTAATTCGCCACCACCCACCACCGAAGTGAGGTGGATGGCGATACTAAAACTTTATATTTAGACAGAGTTTATCCCCCAACGGAAGTAAAACAAGGTTACCCAGTTATTAATTACGCTTCATCCATCCCTAGACAACTTTATATAAAGAAAATAACCTTTTGGAGCTCCAACCCTCTTGTTTTTTAGTGTCCGATATTGTTTTTTTCGGTTTAACAGCACTCTTTTTATGAAAACAAGCAAAAAACACGCGCTCTGACATTTCGCAAGGGATTAATCTTGCCGAGAATTAAAGAAATAAATAGGAGTAAATCCATTCGCTTTTACACTTTCTTTAAGGCTTCGTGCCATAGATGGGTTGCCCATCTTTAAGCATCAAAATATTAAATTTTAAAGATTGAATTTTGGATTAATCGTTAGATAGTATCTTTATTTTTTTATCTCATTATCTTTTTTAATTCTTTGTTTATTAAATATATTTTTTTAGTAATATATTTAATAATTAACTAACAACTAAATAAAACAATTATTCAAAATTTTTTAAGAAAAAAAAGGATGGATTTTTCTGAAAAAACATATTTTATTAAGTGTAAAAGATACTATCTAACGATTAATCCAATAAATATAAGTATTTTTTACAAAATAAAAAGCACTTTATTCTTTTTCAATAAAGTGCTACATTTGCATTTACAATTTACAGTATAAAATCATTTTTTATGTTAGAATTTAACTAAAAGAAAATATATTTTAAAGGAGTACTTGAACCATGAAAAAACATGATATTAAAGAAAAAATAATAGATTTTATTAGTGGAAAAGAAATTTTATTTACTCCAGAGGAATTAGATGCAGTACAACCACTTTCAAAAGAATTGGTCGGAATTTTTGGTTATAATAAAAATGATATAATTACTAAACCACAATATGAAGTTTCAACACCAAGTGAAGGTAAAAAATATCCAGTTGATATTGCTGTTTTTGAAAATGGTAAAGTTAAAATTATAGTTGAATGTAAAAATAAAAATAAAAATGAAGGAATAAATCAGTTAAAAAAATATTTAAGTTTATCTGAAGCAAATTTTGGTATATGATTTAATGGAATAGAAAGAAAATACTTTAAAAAGATAATTAAAAATGGAAAAATATTTGATTATAAAGAAATTAATTCTATACCAATGAAAGGCATTGAAGACGAACAATGATTAATAAAATCACAATTAAAAGAATATGATGATTTAAAATCAATTTTCAAAGAAATCCACTCTTATATATCAGCACATATTGTCAGTTCAACTTCAGGATTTAGTATAGCAGAAAATCTTATAAAAGTTCTTTTTTGTAAAATATATGATGAGAGATATAAGGAAAACAATAAAGCATTAGATTTTTTTCTTTAGATTCAAATACTCCTAAAGAAATAGAAAATAGAATTTTTGAATTATTTAATAAAGTTAAAAATCAGTATTCTTCTGTATTTGAAAAAAATGAATTAATAGATTTTCCAAGTGATTTAATTGCTTATATTGTTAATAGATTAAAATATATTTCGTTAATGGAATCTCAAAGAGATTCCATAGCAGATGCATTTGAGGTATTTATTGGTAATGCTCTTAAAGGAGAACACGGACAATTTTTTACACCTAGAAATGTTATTCGTTTTATTTTAAAGTATCTAGATAAGAATTTTATTTCAATTAATTCAAATATAAAAATAATGGATCCTGCTTGTGGAACGGGGGGTTTTATAGTTGAAGCATTGGATTTTGTTTGAAAAAAAATTAATATAAGTAATAAAAATGAATTACAAAAGAAAGAAGAACAACTAAATTTTGCACAAACAAAGATTTATGGAATTGATAAAGATAAATTTGTTGCTAAAGTAACTAAAGCATATATGTGTATTTTGGGCGATGGAACAAGTAATGTAATGAATAAAGATAGCTTGCAATCTTTAGAAGAACATTATGATACAGTTGATTTATTATTAACAAATCCACCATTTGGAAAAAAAATAAAAATAAAAAATAATGAAATATTAAATAATTATAGTTTAAAATCAAATGGTTCAAAAGGAACAAACCCAGAAGTTCTTTTTATAGAACTTTCTGTTAAATTACTTAAAGAAAATGGTATTATGGTTATAGTTGTTCCTGAAGGAATAATAGGAAATTATAATGACAAATATATAAGAAAATTTTTAAATAATAACGGAAAAATAATTTCTATAGTATCTTTGCCAATTGAAACATTTAAGCCACATACAGGTATAAAATCTTCTATTATTATTTTTCAAAAATATAAAATATTTAAAGATTATAATACTGTTCTTATCGATATTAAAAAAATAGGTAATGATAAAAATGGAAAAACATTATATAAAATTAATGATTTTGGAGAGCCATTAAAAGATAAAGAAGGACATTTTATAGTTGATGATGAAATGGATAATTTTTACAATATAATTTAAAAGATGTATTGCCTTTTAACAATAATGAATTTAATAAAAAAATATTTACTGTTCCTTTTAGTTTTATTAAAGAAAACAATTTTAATTTATGACCATCATATTATGCTGATTTTATAAATTGTAATGAAACTATTATTGAAAATGAGGAAAAAGTATTTTTTACAATTGAAGAATTAATAAACAATAATATATTAGAGTCTACTGATAAAAAATTGTTACTAAGTGGTAATAGTATAGAATCTATAAACTATTCTGATCAAGGAGAAATTCCTTTTTTACGAACTATTGATATTAAAAACCTTGAAATTGTAAGAAATCCACAAAAATTTGGTTTCTAAAAATTTTTTTGATATGCAATCAAAGCCATTAAAAAAATTTGATATAATTTTTGCAAAAGATGGTAAGCACTGTATTGGAGAATCTGCACTTGTTATGTCTGGTGAAGAAAATGCATTATTGCAATCACATATGTATATATTTAGAACTAAAAAAAATAATTTTTTAAATATAAATCAATTTAATTTAATTGCTGAATTAAATAGTGACTATGTATTAGAACAAGTTAAAAAAGGAATATTTATTCAAGGTACTATATCAACTATAGGAAAAAATATATATAAAATAAAAATTGGATTTTTAAAGGATAATAATAAACTTAAGGAACAAGCAGAAGAATTTAAAAAAATATTAGAAACAAGATTTAACTTTAAAAATAAAATAAAAGTAAAATGATAACTTTTTTATAAAAGAGAAATATTTTTGTTTAATTTAAATAAAGTAAAGGAGTTTATAATTATGAAAAAAAATAAATCAAAATGAATATATTGGTAATAAAGAAATATTTGATAATACAATTTTTTCAATAACAACTAAAAAACAAGAAAATTTAGGTAAAAAAGCATTAAAAAAACCAAAAAATAAAAAATAATTTAACATACTATAAGAGGATAATTACCTTAATTTTAATAGTTATTTGTTAAATAACTTTATTACTTTTTCTCATTTAGGTAGAGTTTCCCCTAGGTACGGTTTAATTAATCACTTGTGACTACTCTTCTGCCCCATGTAGTACTAATTTAATTAGTTGATTAACCTTACAGATATCCTCCCACTTCGTTTATTTTTTAGTGTTCCAGCTTGACCACTTTGTGAAATCTTACTATTTATAAAAAATAATTATTCCTTTTCAGAATAATTATTGGTTTCTTGTCTTTTGATTAATTCTATTTCAAGGTTTTTGATTTTTTGTAAAAGTAAATTTATCATTGTTTTACTTTGAATAGATTTGTAATTTGTATTTTCATACTCTCTTAATTGCATTTTTAAATTATTAATATTTGTTGTAATTTCTTCTGTTGTTAAATCAGCAAAGTCATTAGTTTCATTTTCTTTCATTTCTTTTTTGTTATTTTTAATATCATAAAAATATTCTTTATTGAAATTGATATATTCAATATCTTTTAATTGAAATGTGTTTGTTTTTTCTAATAAATTTAAATCTTTTCATAGCTTTAAAGTTATTTTCATTGGGTTATAGCGTGATATTTTAACAATTCCTTGTCCCTTGTCCTTGTTTTAAATTTGCAAGCTCACTAGTTAACATTAACGGATGGTTTTTTAAATTTTTTGAAACACTAATATTGCTTTTATTTTCATTAATACTAATTTGTTCTATTGTTTTTGTTCCAAATAATTCACTATAATATTAATATTTTATTGTTTCTAAATCGTTAGTATGTAAGAAAATATGCATCCCACAGTTATTTAAAATAATTTTTGCTATTGTATCACCATAATTTAATTTTAATTGGTTAATATCTTGTAAAATAAATTGAAAAAATATGTTTCTGCTGCGAGAAATATTAACTCATTTTTCAATGTTATTTATTTTTGTTAAATTAGCAAATTCATCTAAAATAAAATATACTGATTTTTCTAGTTTTTGTTCGATTGTTTCACTTGCTTTATTTGTTAAAAATTGATAAATTTGATTAATTAATATTGCTATTAATTTATAGTAATTATCATTTTCGTCACTAAATATAATAGACTTCTTGCATAACCTAGTTATTTTAAAATTCCTATAAAATATATTTAAAATAGAAATTATAGGAATCTAAAATTATGAAATTTGA
>NZ_RXFY01000079.1:0-5052 GCF_044714355.1 Spiroplasma sp. ald
TAATAAAATTAGTACTTTAATGTTAGAACATCCACATTCATCAAAGTGAGTTGTTGGTTTACATGGCTTTAAACGAAATAAATATTTGGGGTTACGAAACGTATATCATTTTTATCAAACTGGTTATAATATTTTAACTTTTGATGCATATGCCCATGGAAATACTTATGGTCAAAAATCAGATTTATGTGTGACGAATGCCATTATTTTAAATTTTTTAATTACATGGTTGAAAAAACATAAAACACCAACTATTATTGGGGTTTTTGGAATTAGTATGGGAGCATCAACTGCCTTTAATATGCCCATCAGTTTTATTTAGAAAATAAAATTGATTGATTAATTGTTGATTGTCCGTTTTCACAACCAGTCCAACAGATTCGGGCTTTTTTACATAAATATATCAAATTACCGTGATGATTAATGTCATTAGGAATTAATAAAAATTTTCGTCGACATTCAAAAACAAATTTAAAACAAATGAATTTACTAAAAGAAAATAACCGGTTACAAGATTTACCAATTTTATTTATTCATGGAACAAAAGATAATTTTGTGAAATACCATAATTCTGTTGTAATGTATTATTTACAACAAAATAAAAATGCGAAAATTGAAATTTTTCTTGTTCAGAAAACAGCACATACTGGCGCCTTAATTGCTAATCAACAAGCATATTGAGAAAAAACATTGTCATTCGCAAATAAATGCAATTTAAATTTTTAAAATGTAAATTAAACAAATAAAAAACACCTTTGCTAGAAAGGTGTTCTAAGTAATTAAAACTATTGCCAAAACTTGAAATTAACATCGTAAATCTTATTCATTAATTTTAAGTTGTTGGAATCCAAAGCTTTAAAAATTTTATCTGTTGCCTTTGATAAAAGTTTTTAAAGTTTTTTCTATTGTGTGTAATTTTTACACATATTTAATTATATCGCATTGATAGGTTAGAAAGCAAGAAACTTGAATTATTTCTGTATTCTGATTTATTTGAGGAATTATTACAACTTAAAAAGTTAAATTAAAATAGAGTCTAAACATTTATCATATTGCAGATTGTAATAGCAATTAGGATTTTCCGTTATGGTACCCTGTAAAATTATTTAGTAGTAAAACGATTGTCAATCACGACTATGTGATAACATATTTATGGTACCCTGTAAAATTATTTTTATGTTATATAATGTTATTGAAAAGATATTCTTTTCTTGTGTTACCCTAGTTTTTAAAACAATATAAATGTAGAGTAGAAAAAGAAAAAAAAAACAAAATTTATAATAAAAAATATCTTTTTTATAATTTTAATTATAAAAACCCATCTATTTTGAGTCTTTTTAAAAAATTTTTTATTTTTTTGCTATAATAAAGTAGGATATTTTTAAAAGGAGAAGAAATATGGAAAATTCAACGAGAAAAGTAGTTTTAGTAGGATGTGGAATGGTTGGAAACAGCTTTTTATATTCAGCGATGAACAGAGGTATTGCACAACATTATTTGCTAATTGATGCGTTTCGACAAGCAGCAGAAGGGAATGCTATTGATTTATCAGATGCAACTGCTGTTTTAGAAAATCGTTTTAGTACAATTAAATCTGGTGATTATAGTGATTGTAAAGATGCTGATTTAATTGTTATTACAGCAGGAAGACCACAACGAGATGGTGAAACACGATTAGATATGGTTGCTGATAATGCAAGAATTATGCAAGATATTGCTTTAAAAATTAAAGCCTCAGGTTTTAAGGGTGTTACGCTAATTGCTTCAAATCCGGTGGATGTTCTGGCATCAGTTTATCAAAAAGTAACTGGTTATGCAAAAAATAAAGTTATTTCTTCAGGAACAACTTTAGATTCAGCACGTTTAAGAAGATTAGTAGGTAATAAATTAAACATTGCTCCAGCTAGTGTTAATGCTTATGTTTTGGGTGAACATGGTGATTCATCAGTTTCTGTTTGATCAAAAGCTTCAATTATGCAAAAATCAATGGCTGATTTTGTGGCAGAAGGAAAATTAACAGAAAAAGATTTAGAAGATATGCACCAACAAATGATGAAAATGGCTTATACAATCATTGATTTGAAAAAAGCAACTTTTTATGGAATTGGTGTATGTTTATCATCAATTGCAAAAGCAATTTTAAATGATGAAAGATCAACCTTTTTAATTGGTGCAAAATGTGAAGGTGAATATAATGTTAAGGGAACTTACATTGGTGTACCAGCAGTTATTGGTGTTAATGGGATTGAAGAAATTATTGAGTGAAAATTAACAAAAGAAGAGCAAGTTAAATTTGAAAAATCAGCGACACAATTACATGAAGCTTTAAATATTGCTCTTGCAGCATTAAAATAAGTAATATTTAGGAAGGCTTTTTAAGTCTTTTTTTTATGTTAAATTTATAATATTTTTTTCTTTTTTAAAAGAAAAATGTGGTATCATTATCTCATAGGATTTCCTATTTTTATATCAACCATGTATTAACTATGTATCAATTATCAACAATATCAATTTAATATATACAAATAAGGAGTTTTTAAATATGAAAAGATTTACTTTAGGAATGATTGCAGCGACAACGATTTCAGTTGCAGGTATGCCAAATATTAATAAAGGAACTTCAACAGTTCAAGCGCATGAATTTGCACAAGAGGCGGTAGAATATAGTATTGCAAGTATGACAGGAACAGATACTTTTCCTGCGCAAAAACTTGCCTCTGGTTTTGTCAATAATCAAAAAGCTTTAGTTTTTGAATATGGAAACTATGCTAAGACTTGAGCAGAATTTGTTCAAAAATATCCAAAATTTAAATTTACTACATTAAGTATGAAAACTAATTTAAAAGGAGACCAAAAAATAGAAGATTTGTCAAAATATACTTTTAACACTGCTGATTTTAAATTACAAGAACAAAATGGTCAATTTATAATTAAGACAATTGAATCAAAATATATTACTGATTTTATTCGTTTATCAGTTCTTGGACAAGTAAAAGAAGACAAGAAGATTATTAATTTTGGTGTTGTATATAATATCAATATTTCACAACAATATATTAAGCCTTATCCATTTTTTAGTTCAGAAACTGACAAAATCCAGTTTTACCATGAATAAAAAATTAATTTGTTTGTAAAGAAAAGACAATAATTTTGAAAATTGATAGGTTGTATCAAATTAGAAAAAACGGAAAAGGCTATCGTAACAATAGTAATAAAATTAAAATTAGAAATATTTATGAATATTTTATTAAAATTATTACTTTAATAATTATTCCATTATTATTAATTGTTTTAATTTATGGAATTGGCATGATTTTACAAGAATATACTAGTAATTTTGTTGCCCTAACGATTGGTGATGTTTGTATTAAGATTGGAAAAGCAGTCTTTAACAATTTATCAATTATCTTTTGTTTAGTAACAGTGATTAGTATTACCAACAATGTAAAAGCTGTAGCAATTGCTGTTACTGGCTTTTTATTTTTCATTGTGATGCAATATGCATTAATTCAATATAAAATAATCCCAGAAGGAAAACTTTATGTAACAAGTATTCTCTTCTTTTACCAAGGTAAAAATTTAGCAATGTTTTTAGGCTCAAGTTTTGGCCTTGTTACTTTAAATACGTCAATTTTAGGGGGAATAACAGTAGGAATTATTACATCATACATTTACATTAAGTGTATTGATTTACGCTTGGCAAAACCATTTGGTTTATTAAATGGTTTTCCATTTGTTACCTTACTTGTTGTTTTAGCAAGTATGTTCTTAGCGTTATTTTTCTTATTACTATGAATTGTAATTGCAATTGTTTTAAACCATATTTATCAATGAATGTGACAACAAAATGCAAACCATTTTTTAGGAGCTGCTTTTGTTTATGAACTATTAAATACATTATTAATTCCATTTGGTTTTAAAGATCTTGTTACTAATTTATTTATTAACTCAAATGTTGAATTATTAAGTCAAACAGAGTTTGAAAATTTATTCAAAAATATTGCCGTGCATTATGGTTGAATACACAATATTTTTGATGATACTTGGAATAATGCCACAATTCAAAAAGTGTGGGATTTTATTAACCAACCAACATTTGAAGAACATCATTTAACAATTTTAGATTGACTTAATTTACTACCAATTGACCGGTTACCACAAGCAAATGGTTATTCTGCACAAACTTATAATTGGTTTTTATCTAGTAATTTTGGTCATTTATTACAACTAAAATTACCACCAAATTATGCGTTTGTCTTTGGTGGTTCGTTAGCAATTAGTACGGCCATTATTTTAACTAGTAAAAAAGAAAACCGCATGCCAACAGCAATTTTAATGACAGCAATTGTGGTGGTTACCATTTTAACAGGGAATAATGTTATTATTAATTTATTTACTTTCTTTATTTCACCAATGTTATATTTTTGTGTTTATACGCCACTTGCTGGTCTTAATGGTTTATTTATGTCGATGCTTGATGTGCACATTTGAGTATTGTTTGTTAATGGTTTAATTGATTTTATTTACAGAGGAATTATTCCAGTGGCCAAAGGAACTAATTTCTTCTGAGTCCCAGTCTTTACTCTTATTTGATTTGTTATTATTATGCCAATATTTTGGAAAGCAATTCTTTATTTTGATTATCCTTTTATTGGTCGAAGAGAAACGATTTTACCACGAATTACTCACAAGAATTATCATGAAATGTGGAATCATTAATGGATAACAAATATATTATTATTTAGGTTCATGGAAAGGTGTTATAAAATAACACCTTTCCATGAACTTTTTAAATATCTATTAACATTATATTTTAGAATGTTATAATTATTATACAAAAACTATGCAATGTGGAAAATATGAAATGCTATTTATTTTAAGGGATTATAATTTTTAATTTATTAGCAATAAACCCATTTTTGTTACAATTAATTCTTTCTAAAAATAAGTTAGAATTATATTAAGAAATGTAAAAGTAGAATAAGTAAAAAATATAATAGACTTCTTGCATAACCTAGTTATTTTAAAATTCCTATAAAATATATTTAAAAT
>NZ_RXFY01000008.1:0-20753 GCF_044714355.1 Spiroplasma sp. ald
TAAAATCAAATTTATCAAATTTCATAATTTTAGATTCCTATAATTTCTATTTTAAATATATTTTATAGGAATTTTAAAATAACTAGGTTATGCAAGAAGTCTATTATATTTTTCAGAAAATGCTAACCCAGTTGCATGCGAATATTGTGTTGCAATTGGAATATTAATTGGTAAAGTATTAATTCCTTCTGGCATATAACTTCCCATTTCATTTCCACATCAATATAACATAATATTGCGCATTGGAACACCCGTTGCTAATCAAGCAGCATTATTTCGATATGCTGAGGAAAATCAGTCTTTTCCTTTAATAATTTGCATTCCATATGCTACTTCAGTTGCTTCTTGCCCAGTTGATGAAAGAAATGATAGCATTCTTCCTTGTCTTTGAATTTTATTTTGAAAATCATCTTGGCGACGTGATAAGCACATTAATTTATACGCTGTTAAAACCTCATCGTCACTAATTTTTGGCATCAAATCTGGTTTAACAATCTTTCCCGTTACATCCATAATTTGAAGCATTTCATTTTTTAACGAATCAAATTTGTTAAAATACATCTTTTTGATTCCTGCCTTTCCTGTTTTTTAAATATTTTTAGGTAAAAATAACATCTAAAATTTCTTGTAGTTCAAATTTATCCCCAAAAATGTCTTTAATATTAATTTCTAATAATTTTGTTTTAATTTTATTCAGATTATATTCACAACCTGTTAAAAGAGTTTCAAGTGGCTCTGTTCCACCAGAACCTAAAAAATCACCAAAAAATTTAATGTTCGTAATTTTTCTTTCATTAACATTTAAACGCACATCAACGGTACCTTTTCCTTCATATCGAATTTTATTCTGATAACTAAATTCAGGTGAATTACCAAAGTTTCATTCCCATGTTCGATATTTTTCATCAGCTAGTTTATTAACTGCCGCAATAATATCTGGTGGTAAATCTAACACTGGTGTTCCTTGTGCTAAAAACTCATTAGTAATAAATAGCATAAATTCATCAATTGTAATATCATTTGTTAATAATGGTCGAATATTAGTTAGTTACTCGTGCCGGAATTGATTTAATTCCTTTTGAAATAATTTTATCTTGACTAACATTTAAGTATTTTTGCATTTTACTTAAATCAACATCAAATAAAAATGTTCCATGGTGTAGCAACCGATTTTTATACTTTATTTTTGCATTACCAGAGATTTTTTTGCCATCAATTTCAATATCATTTTTACCAGCAAACTTAGCATTTAAACCAAGTTTTTGTAAAACATTAATAATAGGTTGTAAAATACTTTCATAATTTTGCGCAATTTTATCATCTTTATTAACAATAATGGAAAAACACAAATTACCATCATCTTGATAAACAGCCCCACCACCTGTTATTCGACGAGCAACATTCACCTTATCAGTTTCAACCGCTTGTAAATTAATTTCTTCAATCGTATTTTGATTTCGACCAATAACAATTGTATTAAAATTTTTTCACAAAAAGAAAATGTTGTCTTTAATATCACTTTTTAAAAGATACTCATCTAAAGCCAAATTAAAATAAACATCTGTAGAAGAATTTTTAAAACAAATCATTTTTCTTATTTTTTAAAGTAATTTAATCCTAATACTTCTAAGCCTGGTAAAGTAATAAAGTTATATGGCTTATTAAAATGTGGCAAGAAGAAAATATCAATTAATGGTAGTTCATCAATTGTAACTCCCTTCATAATTGCTAATGAAAACATATACATAACTTCTGTATGATTAGCCTCTGAAGCTACTTGTGCACCAATAATTTTTCTTATTTTTTTGTCTCAAAAAATTTTAATTAAAACTTCTTGATATGTATCCATAAATTCTGGACGATCATTATCCGTAAATGTAATTTGATCGTAATCAAATCCTAAATCTTTTGTCACTGTTTCTGTCATTCCTGTTGAAGCTAGCGCTCAACCAAAAACATTAATTGCATTTGAACCTTGGAATCCTGGTGATGCTAAACCTGCTGGTTTTAAAACATTAACAGCTGCAATAACTCCTGTTCGAACAGCATTTGTTGCTAAAGCAATATATGCTGGCTGTTTCTTAGCATTATCATAAACTTCAACACAATCACCAATTGCAAAAATATTTGGGTCTGATGTTTGCATATATTGATCAGCTTTAATGGCTGCATTTTTGTCTAAATCAATAACACCATTTAAAATTTCTGTTGCAGGTTTAAAACCAACTGACCAAATTACTAAATCAGCATCATATGAACCTTTATCTGTTACTACTTTTGTTACTTTATTATTGTTACCCTCAAATTTAATAACTTTTTCGCCACCACGTAAATTAACACCCGCTTTACGCATTGCTCCTTCAACTTTATCAGTAAAAAGTTTATCGTAATAACGTGGCATAATGCGATATGAAATATCAACTAAAGTAACATTTTTTCCTTTTTGATGAAAAGCATCAACTAATTCAACGCCAATGTATCCTGCCCCACATACAACAACATTTTGAATATTTTTGTCATTATTTGCTTTTTTTACTAATTCCCCATGTTGAAATCATTTAACAATATGAACACCTTCCTGCTTAATTCCTTCAATTGGTGGGATAATTGGTCAAGAACCAATCGCTAAAATCAATTTATCATAATTATCATCAAATTCATTTCCTGATTTTAGATCTTTTACACAAATTTTTTGATTTTTATTATCAATTGATAATACTTCATGCTCCATGTTTACTTTAATACCTTCATTTTTTAATACTTCTGGTGAAGCATAAAATAAACCGTTTGGATCTTTTACCTCTCCTGAAACTCATAGTGCAATTCCGCATCCTAAAAATGAGATATTGTTGTTTTTATCATAAGTAACAATTTCTGTTTTCGGATCTAATCGTCTTAAGATTCTAACAGCAGTTGTACCTGCATGGTTAGTTCCAACTATAATAATTTTCATGTTATATTCTCTTTTTCTATTCTTAGTAGTATTAATAGTTCTTTCGATATAACTAACTAAATGTGCCAATAGTTATTTTGTTATGGCATTTATTCCTGAAAATTAAATCATACCGTAATGTTATTATATATATACCTGTCACAAAAAATAAAAAAGAAAAGTCAAATGAAAAACAGAAAAAATTGCAAAAAATATAAAATTTTAAAAAAATTTTAAACTTTTTACAATTAAATTAACCATTATTTTTCAAAATGTTTTAAAAATCAACGGCCTTCAACAGATAGCAGGCGTTGTGTTTGCTCATTAAGCAATGTTTTTTCTAGCTCTTTATCAATACGGTAAATTCGTGCATCTAAATTATCTAAAAATGATAAGATTTCTGCTTCTAATAAGTGTGGTTCAACAGGTGAACCATATTCCAATCGACCATGGCTAGCTAAAATCATATGTTCTAATAAAACAATTTTTTCTGAATTTAAATTATTACTTTGGGCAAGATGATTTAATTCATTTGCCATAATTGAAATATGACCAAGTAATTTTCCTTCAAATGAAAAATCATTCGTAGCACCACTTGTAATTTCAATAACTTTTCCTAAATCATGTAAAATAACACCACAATATAATAGTTCCGCATCAATTAAACGATCATGATAAACATTGACAACATTTTTTGCCATTTGCAGCATAGTTAAACTATGCCAAATTAAACCTGATTTAATTTCATGATGATTACGAATAGCAGCTGGTCAAATTTTAAATTGCTCACCATATTTTGCTAAAATTAAAGCCATAATTTCACGATATTCAGTTGTTTTCATTTTTTTTACTGTTGTAATAATTTCATCATACATTGCATCTGCTGGAAGCGGCGCAACTTCAATAAAATCATCTAGATTAATACTGGCATTATCAACAATATTATAACTATTAATTTTTGCTTGTAAAACTTTTCGATACTCGATAATATTAATATTTACTTTGTAACAATTACCTTTAATTCAACTTTCAATATCAGCAGGACGAGCATCTCATAACCTTGCTTCAATTGTTCCAGTACGATCTTTCAAGGTTATTGATAAATAAGTGCTGCCATTAGATGCTGTCCCTTGGGTCACCTTATCAGCAATTACGATTAATTCTACATTATTAACTTCTTTTGTTAAATCTTTAATATTCATTTTTCCCCTCCTAGAAATAAAAAAGTGAGTAATGACTTTTTATCTTATAATAAAAGTCCTGGATTTGATAATAAATATGCAACATAATGGATAAATTTACTTGCTTCAGTAATATTAATTACAGCTTCATTATACCCCAATGTAATTACCATAATATCACGAATTGCAATATCATTTTTTTCAACCACAACAGGTTTTTTAAAAATAATACCTATTGCAATTCCGGAAACATTATCATCTGGAATTGTAAATGTTCCCCGTGTTATTCCATATTCACCATAATTTATAATTGAGAATGAGGCATCTTGACAGTCCTTTTCTTTTAATTCATTATTAATACTTTTACTTATTAATTTTGTTAGCTTTGAAGCAATTTCTTTAATTGAAACATTTTTTAAATTATATAAAACAGGCATTTTTACTGCAGTATCAATATCTACACTAAAAGCAATATTATAAAATCATTTTAATAAAATTTCATTTTTCTGACTAATAAAAGATGCATTTAAAACAGGAAATTTTTTTAATCCATCATAGACTGCTTTAACATAAAAAGGCAATAATGTTAATTCAATATCATTTTGTGAATATGCTTCACGCATAATTGACAATAAATTAACTAACTCACTAACATCAACTTCAACATCAATAAAACCATGGACAATATTTTTTTTACTTTCCATAATTTCTTTTGCACGAATAATTGCTTCTTGATTTAATTTTACCTTGTCAACTTGCAAAGTTTGTGGATTTTCTTTTATTTTATGTTCTGAAGAATCGGAATGTTCCCTTGACGTTGCATCTTCTGACTTATGCTTTTTAAGATGAGAGTAAACAGACGAATGAACCGTTGAATGTGACTTTGAATGTTGACTATGATGCTCCTTCGGCTTATTTTCCACTAATTTATCTTGTTCTAAATTTATAATAGGTTCCATTTTTGAATCATCAACATTATTTATACTTTGAGCAAAATTACTTTTTAATTCTTCTTTTGTATAATTTTCTTGTTTGTATTCTTCTCTATCAAAGGGTTGATGATGTAAGGGGTCTAGTTTTTTATCATCAACTTGTTTTCTCGCAGCCATTTCTGCTATAAATGCTAAATCACATTCTAAATTTTCAAGTTCTTCAATAACTTCTTCTTCAATTGTTATTGTTGCTAAATCATCTTTAACAATTGCCAAATCTTCTTTTAAATCACCCAAATCTTTTTGCAATGTTTCAATATTTTCTTCACTAGGAATATTCTCAAGAATATTTTCAACTTTATCTTTAAACGGAAATGTCTTTGAATCATTATTCTGGCTAAAAAATGGGGTTGAATCTTGTGCTATATTTTCTTCTGGTAAATCAATTTCAATTGAATCTTCAAAATCATCTTGTGGATTTTCACCAGCTACTTCACGTGCTAGTAATGTTTCAATTAATTCTTCGCGAAAAATTTCTGTTTCTGATTTTTTAACATCAATTGGTGGCCGATTTTGTACATTATATTTTCCAGAACCATTAAAAGAAATAGTATTATAGGGTTGCTCAAAATTATTGTCATGTTCATTAAGGGTTGCCTCAAATGGTAATAAATCTAATAAAACATCACCACTATTAATAACTTTATTTTCATAAACAATAAGATTTAACACTTCACCAGTAATTGGTGCTTTAATTTCATAAACTTTATTTTGTGTAATAATGTTAGCAAGTTTATCCCCCTTTTGGACAACTTGTTTATTTGTAACAAAAATTTTATCAACAATTCCTTTGCGATTATCATCCGCTTCAAAAATAATTTTTGCCATACCCAAACCCCCTATTTTCTAACTATATATTAGCATAACTTTTATTCTTTTAAATAATTAGTTTCTAATTCTTGATACATTGCTTCCATTTTTCTTTTTGCTTCTTCATTTGTTTTATCAACACAAACAAAATAGAATTTTATTTTTGGTTCTGTTCCACTTGCACGAACTGCAAATCAACTACCATCTGCAAAATAAAACTTTAGTAAGTCTTGGCCTGGCATTTCATATAAACCATGCAAATAATCTTCTTTTTTAATACATTTAATTTTATCTAAACTAGTAATTGTTTCTTGTCGTAATTTTTTTAACATATTATTAATAATTTTTTTGCCGTCAATTCCATCACGAACTAAATTAACTGTTTTACAATAAAAATAACCAAATTTATTATATTGTTCAACTAAAACATCATATAATGTTTTTCCTTGATTATGATAATACCAACAAGCTTCTGCTAAGACTAATGATGATTGAATTCCATCTTTATCACGAGTTATGTCTTTTAAAACATAACCATATGCTTCTTCAAATCCAAATAAAAATTCTAACCCTTTATCTGCTGCTTTGCTCATTTGATCCCCAATTCATTTAAAACCAGTTAATGTTTTAATAACTTGAACACCATAACTTTCAGCTACTTTATCTGATAAATTTCCAGTAACAAAAGTATTATACATAACCCCATTTTTAGGTAATGTTTTTTTAGGTTGATAATGGGAAAATAAATACTCAATTAATACCGGAGCTGTTTCATTTCCAGTCATTAAATAATACTCATGATCTTTAATTTTAACACCAATTCCTAAACGATCAGCATCAGGGTCATTTAAAATAATAACGTCAGCATTAATTTTTTTCGCATATTTTAATGCTAAATCATAACATTCTGTTAATTCTGGATTCGGATTAAGGGCAAAAGTAAAATTAGGATCATTATCAAATTGCTCTTCTACAATCGTAACATCATAGCCACATTCTTTTAAAATTCGTGGAGTTCATTCTTTACTTGTTCCATGCAAATTAGAAAAAACAATCTTAATATTACGTTTTTGATTTGGATAAAACTGCATTGCTTTAACATCGCTGACATAATTATCCTCGACTTCTTTTGCAACATATGTAATTAAAGTTGAATCTGGATTTAAAGTTAAAGTAAAAACTTCTTTTTTAATTTTTAAGTAATTTTCACCAATGACATCAGTTGCGACTGGCAAAAACTGTGAACCATTATGATCATAAATTTTATAACCATTATATTCACGCGAATTATGACTTGCTGTAATAATAACACCCGCTACCGCTTTTATTTTCCGAATGGTATAAGAAACCATTGGCGTTGGGCGAAGGTCATTATTAGTAAATAAAATTGATTTAATATTATTACTAGCAAAAATATTTGCTACTTCTTGTGCAAATTCAGCTGAAAAATGACGGTTATCATGCCCAATTACAATTCCTTTTGATTTTAAATCTGTCGCAGAATAAATTGTTTTTAAATATTGCATAAAAGCTAATGTTGCTCTTCGAATTGTATATAAATTCATTTTTCCGGTTCCTGGACCTAATAATCCTCGCAATCCAGCAGTTCCAAATTCTAAATCATCTGAAAAAGCAGCAATTAAATCTGCTTCAGACATTTGTTGAAATTCAGCGGCTAATGTTGGATCTAAATTTTTAGCATCTTTCCATAATTTTAAATTATCTAAATATGACATCTTAATTCTCCTCTTTTTTTAACAAGCAACAAAGTTTTTGGTTTTAACCATAATACATTCTTGTTTGCTACAACCAATAATTTTCACCTTATATAGTAAATTTTTCTATTTTGATTTTATCTATTTTATTGTCTTCATATTATTTAATAAGATATTTTCTCGATAGAATTTTATACATACTTAAATTAGTACTTATTACTATTGAAACAATAATTAAATACCAACTATAATTCAATATTATTTTCTTTTTTTGATTAAAACAATCTTTACAAAGATTGTTAATTTGTTCATTTCCTATTAACAATTTCATTAAGTGTAATTCTTCATTTTCAACATTTCATTGTATTTATTACAAATTTTCATATCTTTTTGTCACCTTCTTTATTTTTTATATCCATTATAAATTATACTTTTATTTTTAACTATTTAGCAATAAATTTAATTATATTAAATATAAAACTACAAGTAATAAAAATTCATTGATAATTTTGCATTAAAAATGATCTTCATCATGAAGACCATATTAAATTGGTAATTCAAAATCATAAATTTTTCCTTCAATAATATAAATTAATGTTTCAGCAATATTAATGATATGTGTTCCAGCCCGTTCAATTGAACGTAATTGTTGCATTGTTAAAGTAATAACTTTAATTTCTTCTTTTGATTTTGCTTCACGAATTTTTTCAATTAAAGCATCATTTTCAACTTTATAAATCTTGTCTAATTCAGTATCATATTTTAAAATATTATATGCTGACTCAATTCGTTCTTCCTCAAAAATATTTGACACTTCTGTTAACATTTCAATGACTTTTGCAACTAATTTTTTTAAAAAATTAATTAACTTTGTTGAAGGTTTATATTTGATATAATAACGACAAATACTTTTTGCATAATCTGCAATACGTTCAACTTCCTTAACAATCAAAATGAAACCAACTATTCGTCGTAAATCTTTTGCAACCATTTGTTGTTTTGCAATTTTTCATAGTGAAACTTCAATGAAAGCCTCTTGCATTTTATTAATTGTTTCATCAGCGGAAATAACACTTTGAGCAAGCTCAACATCATTTGTTTCTAAACATTTAACCATATCATCATATTGATTTTTTGTCATTGCAATCATATCAATAATCATTTGTTTTGTTTGTGCTAAATCATTTTCAATTTTTATGCTCATATTTTGTCCCCCTCCTTTCGTTATTCAAAACGTCCAGTAATATAATCTTCTGTTTTTTTATTAGCCGGACGAGAGAAAATAATCTTAGTTTTATTATATTCAATTAATTTCCCTTTTGCAAAAAAAGCAGTATAATCAGCAACTCGTGCGGCTTGTTGCATATGGTGGGTTACTAAAACAATTGTAAAATCTTTTTTTAGTTGGGTAATTAATTCCTCAATTTTTGATGTTGAAATTGGATCTAATGCACTGGTTGGTTCATCCATTAACAAAATTTTAGGTTTCATCGCAATTGCCCGGGCAATACATAAACGTTGTTGTTGTCCCCCCGATAATGCAAAAGCAGAATCTCGTAAATTATCTTTTACTTCATCTCATAATGCTGCTCGTTTTAAACTTTCAAGAACAATACTATTAACTAATTTTCGATCACGAACTCCTTGATTCCGTGGTCCATAAGCAACATTATCATAAATTGACATTGGAAATGGTGAAGGTTTTTGAAATACCATCCCAATGTCTGTTCGTAATTTAACAATATCTGTTTCAGGACTATAAATATTCTTCCCATTAATTAAAATTTCACCTTTAAAAATTGACTTTGGCTCAACATCATTCATTCGATTAAATAAACGCAATAATGTTGATTTTCCTGATCCTGAGGAACCAATAAAAGCAGTAACAGTATGTTCTTTAATTTTCATTGAAATATTAAAAAGAGCCTGCTTGTTTCCTTTGTAAAAAAAGTCAACATTTTTTACTTTAATTAAATCTGGATTATTATCTGATGAATCAAATGTTGGATTCTTAATAATTACTTTTGGATCCATTATTTTTCCCCTTCTTCTTAGTCTTATTTTCTTCATGGCGTTGTTTTTTCTTTGGTACAAATTTTTTTCAAAAATTATTAAAACTTTGTTTTTGATGAAGATAATTTTCTTTTGAAAAGAAAAATTTCAAGTTATTAATTCAATTTTTTCACTTCGCTCTAAATCCAATATTAACATAATTTGGTGCAAATTTCTTCCCTAAAATATGGGCCAAACTATTTGATAACCAAATTAAAACCATAATCGCAAAAGCTAATTCAAACATAATTCGCATTGCTCCTGCTGTTGCTCCTTCTTTTGAGAGCATTAGAATTTGTGTTGTCATACTTGCCCCTGGTGACATAAATCCAGCAATTGGTAACCGTACCGCGGTTCCTAATGTTAAATAAACTGGCGCTGATTCACCAATAACACGTCCAATTGCTAAAATAATGGCAGTAATAATACCTGGCATCGCATTTGGTAAAACAACTTTCAGCGTTGTTGATGTTTTGTTAGCTCCTAATGCTAATGAGGAATGTCGCAATGAGTTTTCAACACCTGATAAAGCATCCTCAATACTACGAATCATAATTGGCAAAATAACAATTGTTAAGGTTAAACCAGAGCTTAAAATGGATAATGGTAAACGACAAACACCAATAAAGAAAGCTAATCCAAAAGTTCCATAAATAATACTTGGTGTTGATGATAAAACATCAATTGCAAAACGCACCACTTTTGCAAAAATGCTATTTGGACGGGCATATTCATTTAAATAAATGGCAACCATTAATGATAATGGTATCGCAAAAATTATTGAACAAATAACTAATAACAGAGTAACTAAAAATGTTGAAAGAATTCCTGCTCCGCCATCAAAGGTTGATGTTGAAATTAGATCACTTCATACCATTCCAAATAATCCTTTTCAAATAATTGTAGCTAAAATAACTAATGTAAATGATACAATAATTACAGTTGAAAAGATTAAAAAGAACATTCCGATTCCATCTTTAAACTTTTTCAAACTCCTTGTTTTTTCAATATGTTCATAAAATAACTTATTAATTTTATTAGCATTATATGATTTACTTAATCGTAAACCTTTTGTTGTTTTACGAGCATGATAGTTTCGTTTTCGATTATGAAATGCTTGTGATGAAATAATAAAAATATTAATAATACAGACGATAATAAATAATACTAGTCCAATTGCATATAATGCTGATTCATGCATTGGCCCTGAATTTTCCAACATTTCTAATCCAATTGTTGATGCTAAAGTTGCTATTGATGAAAAAATAAAATTAATAAAACCATTTCCAAGTTTTAAACCATCTGGTGCGTTTCCAGCAATCATCATCACAGCCATTGTTTCTCCAATAATCCGTGCAACTCCCATCATAATAGCAGTAATAATTTTAAATCAAGCTGAACGTAAAACAATACGATAAGTTGTATGGGTTTTACTTAATCCTAATGCTAATGAACCAAAGCGATATGAATCAGGAACATTTTCTAAAGCATTGATTGATAATGAAATCATAATTGGTAAACCCATAAAAGCTAAAGTAATTGATGTTACTAATAAGTTTGAGGTTGAAGGAGCGCCCATTAACATGAAAAGCGGTCCTAAAATTGCTAAAGCAAATAATCCAAAAACAACAGATGGAATTCCAGCTAGCAATTGGATAATACCAATCACTTTACGTTTAATCCTTGAACTTAAATATTCTGAAATATATAATGATGAAAAAATAGTTAACGGAATTGCAAATAGTAAAGCAATTAATAAGACAAAAAATGTTGCAATAATAATTCGTCAAATACCAAATTGACTATTATTAGCATTTCAAGTATTACCTGATAAAAAGCCTCAAAAACCACCAGGATAATGCTGGAAGAAATAAATTGATTTATAAATGATAAAACCAACTAGAGTTAATAAAATTAAAATTGTTAAAATCGCAAAACAATAAATAATAATTTTTGAAGTAAAATCAATAATTTGTTTTCGTCCGCGAAAATTATTTGTAAAACGAATTTTTCATAATGTTATTTTTTGGGAAAACGATTGTTTTTCTTTCGTGACTTCTTTCTTGGTCATAGTTAATTCTCCATTCCGTTATATTCATATTCAGAATATGCTTGATATTTTTCGGGAAACTTTTTCACAATAATATCTCAAATACTTTGATAATCTGATTTAAAATTTCAAGCTACTTTTTCACTATCAGTTGTTCTTCCACTTTTTGCAAAAGTTGTATTATTATTATTATACTTTCGGAAGAAAAAGTCATCAATTGATAGTGGTTCTTCGCCTTCTTCCATATATCAATATGCAGCATCATGTGGACTTAACTTAAAATTTGGGTCATAATAAGGATTATATTTCCCATTTCGTAGTTTTGGTTTTGTTTTTGAATATGGTAATGGATCTAACATTCATGCAATAAAAGGTAAGGCATTATTGAATTGTTTTCCTTGATAATTAATAATTCCAGTAAAGGGTCTTGTTAAAGAATAATCTGGATTAAATTCATAATTATTATCAATAACTTTATATGGTAATTCTGGTTCTGTACTTCCTTTACTAATAACACTAGCAATTGCTTTTGCCCCTAAATCTTCATTGCTAATAATTCTTTTAATATATGAAAAAGAAATATAACCAATTGACCCAGGAGTAGTTGAAATTGCTTGATACATTGAACCATTTGATGAAGCTACTTGATTTGTTTCATATTTTTTGCTTTTAATTACTGCTGATTCAAAAAAATCTCTTGTCCCACTTCCAGACTCACGTGTTAAAGTATAAAATTTATTGCTACCACTACTACAAACTAATTGCGAACCAAAAGCTTGTTGTCAAGTAAAATTTGAATCAGTATAAATCTTACGAATTAATTCAGTTCCTTCTCCACCAAAAAAACTTTGAAATTGTAACGAATCTTGGTGTGGTTTAATTTGACAACCATTTGGTAAATGATATACCAAGATAATATAATCACGGGCAAAAACAAAACGACCAGTATGATAATCTGCTCATAATTGTTGAGCATTAGAGCGGTTATCCCCTGGTTTAGGCGTTGAACTAACATCTTTTGATAAAAAACCAAAAGCATAACTACCATTTTTTGCACCAACTAAGGCAGCAGCACTTCCTAATGAATTATATAAAATATCTTCTTTGTTATCACGTTTATATTGTTCCGTAATATTTGCCATTACTTGGGCAACTGATGTACTCCCTCCAGCAACAATTACATTACTCGCCGATGCAATTGTTCAAATAATAATTGATATTACTAATGCCAAACCAGAACCAACTAAAGTAAACATTTTATGATGGCTAATCTCTCCTACTACACTCTTAAGAAAATGTTTTTTTTCTTTCTTTTCCTTAACAGCCTTAGTAGATTCGTTTGGCTTCATTCGTTAAGTTTCCTCCCCTTTATATGGTTTTATTTCTTTAAAACTTATTTATACTAATTGTATCAAAAAAATAAAAAATCATAAATAATTTATGCTTTTTTATTTTCAAGTTTATTCTCAAATTCTTTAATCATTTCAGCAACTTGTTGTAATTTAATTCCAACAATTTTTGTAACTCCTTTTTGTTGCATTGTTGCCCCATATAATACATCACAATGTTCCATTGTTCCAGCGCGATGGGTAACAACAATAAATTGAGTGGTATCAACAAAACTACGAATATACTTAGCAAATCGCTCAACATTTGCTGGGTCTAATGGTGCTTCTGCTTCATCTAAAATTACTAATGGAATTGGTCGGACTTTTAAAATCGCAAAAAGAACTGATAAAGCAACCAATGATTTTTCTCCTCCAGATAATAAATTTAAATTAGTAATATTTTTCCCTGGTGGTGATACTTTAATATCAACTCCTGTTTCTAATAAATTTTCTGGTTCAGTATAAATAATTCTTGCTGAACCACCCCCAAATAATACTTCAAAAGTTGATGGTAAATTCTCATTTACTTCTTTAATTGTTTTATCAAACTGTTCTTTCATAATACTATCCATTTCATCAATTGACTTTAACAAGTTTTTAACCGAATCATTTGCATCGTTATATTCATTATTCATAAATTGAAAACGATCATTTTCCTCTTTATATTCTTCAATTGCTTCTAAATTAACATTGCCAATTTGAGATAAGTCACTTCGTAACTGTTTAATTTCATCACGAATTAAATCTTCATTATCAATTACCTTTAATTCCAATGTCTTAGCATGGTCATATGTCATTTGATATTCTTCTGTTAGTCTTGTTAGATTTTGCTGAATTTTAACATTAATAATCGATAAATCAGTATTAATTTTGCTAATTTGTTCTTGCAAAGCTGAAATATAATATCGTTTTTCTCCAATTTGATTATTAAGCTCATTGATTACTAATGACTGCTTATCTTTTAAACTACGGGCAACATTTAATTGTTGTTCAATTTTTGTTTTTAAAAGTTCTTTTTGTTTAATTTGATCCGTAATATTAAGCACTGCTTCATTTTCAACTATTTTTGTTTCATTAATATTTTTTGATGTTAGTAACTGATATTCATTTTGCAACTTTGTTTGGTCATACATAATAATTTCAATTTGTCGTTTCCCTGCCCCAATTGAAGCTTGATTTTCAGCAATAATTTCATTAATTTCATCTAATTGTCGTCGAAGCATATTTAATTGTTTTAAAATATAATGATATTCTTCAGTTTGCATTGCTAATTTTTCATTAAGAATTCTTAATTCTTTTTCTGGATTAACAATGGTCATCCGTGTTCGTCGTGAACCCCCTGTAACAGCTCCTTGCGGGCGAACAATTTCGCCATCTAATGTAACAATATTATAACGATATTTTGTTAACTTTCCAATTTCTTGTGCACTATCAAAGTCAGTACAAATCAAATAACGACTTAGTAAATAATCAACTGCAATTCGAAATTCTTTTTTTACTTTAACTAAATTATTTCCTAAGCCTAAATATCCTCGCACTGATTTAATTACAAATTCTTCATCACTGTTAAGATAGCGTGGCGATATTACATCTAACGGAATAAATGTTGCTCGTCCAGCACGGTTTTGTTTTAAATATGAAATTGCTCGTTTTGCGCTATCAACATTTTTAACTAAAATATCTTGTAAACTCCCACTTAAAGCAGTCACAATTGCTTGCTCATATTTTTCATCAACATTAATAATATCTTGAACTAATCCCATAATTCCAGGCAAAACATTTTTATTATTAATAATATTTTTAACACCTTCATGTAAATTATCCTGATTTTCAAAATTATGTTGTGCACGTTCTAATTCACTTTCTAAACGAATAATTGTTTTATTAATTGCTCCTAATTGCTCATTTAGCCCAGCTTGCTTTGTATTAAAAGTTTCACGTTGAGCACGATATTCTTGTTGCTGTGTTTCTAATGTTGCCAATTTTTCACGTTCATTTTGTAAGTTAACGGTTAATTCATTATAATCATTAACCATATTAGTAATAGTAATATCATTATTAGACATTTTTAAAGCTGCTTCTTTATTATCTAATTCAATTTTATGTACTTTTAAATCACTAATTTCTGAAACTAAACTTTGAAATTCTTTAGTTAAAACATTAATTTTACTATCCAAATTAAAGTTTTCTTTGTTTAATTCATTATATTCAATTTCTTTATTTTTTAATTCTCGATCAGCATCTTGTTTTGTACTAATAATTTTTTTCTGCTGTGAGCGTAATTCTAATAATTTGTCATTAAAAAAAGTAATATCTTTTACTAAAACAGCTAATTCAATTTGATTTAATTTATCTTTTAATGTTGTATATTTGATTGCTTTTTCACTTTGCCGTTTCAAACTTGGTAATTTACGTTCGATTTCATTTAAAATATCTTTTAAACGTGCTAAATTCTCATTTGAACGGTCCAATTTTTTTAAAACTTCTAATTTACGGCGTTTATATTTTGCAACCCCAGCAGCTTCTTCAAATAAAGCACGTCGTTCTAATGGCTTTGCTTCTGCAAAAGCATTAATATTTCCTTGTGAAATAATTGCTAATGATGACTTTGTTAAACCACTATCCATTGCAAAATCCTGAATGTCTTTTAAACGAACTCGTTGTTTATTAATAAAATATTCATTTTCACCAGTTCCTCGAAAAACACGACGAATAATTTCGATTTCATCATAGTCCATTGCAAAAATCCGGTTTGTATTATCAAAAATTAGTTTAACTTCTGCCATATTTAATGCTGGTTTTGTTTCTGACCCATTAAAAATAACATCTTCACTATTATTCCCACGAAGTGATTTAATTGATTGTTCACCTAAGCATCAACGAATTGCATCATTAATATTTGATTTTCCGCTCCCATTTGGTCCTACAATTCCTATCATTTCATGATCAAAATTGACTGTTAATGGATCAGCAAATGATTTAAAACCAAATGCCTCTAATTTTTTTAAAAATAACACTACTCATCACTTCCTTAAATCTCAAAATTAACAACCAATTTATTCTTTAATAATTATTCTATAAAAGTTTATTATTTGCAACTAAAATTAATAAAAACATCAAAATAAAGTTTCCTAATGAAAAATGAGAGTAAAATTTATTCTTATTTTATTCTCATTTATAAGTATTTACTTTTTCTTATTTTTTTTCTCTTTTTTTACTTTTTTTTGTTCTTTTTGTGTTTTAATAAATAACTTTAATTTTTCTCATCATTGAAAACCATTATTTTGATGATCTGGTAACAATAAATTTAAGAAAATTCCAGCAAATGCTGCTAGTGCAACACCTGTAAATTGTAAATTACCAGTCCCTAAATTAAAATTAAAAACCGCCCCTCCTAAGCCTAACACTAACATAATTGTTGTTACAAAAACATTTTTCATATTTGTATAATCAATTTGATTATTAATTAACACTCGAATTCCGTTTGTAGCAATCAAACCAAACATAATCATACTAATCCCACCCATTACTGGTGCTGGCAACATTTGTACTAATTAATTCACTGGAGCAATAAATGATAATCCAATTGCAAACAAGGCAGCCAATCCTGTTACTCATACCGAAGCAATTCGTGTCATCCCAACTACTGAAGCATTTTCACCATATGTTGTATTTGCTGGTCCACCAACTAAACCATCAAAAATAATTGAAACTCCATCAGCAACTAATGTCCGATGCATTCCAGGGTCTTTAACAAAATTTTTTCCTATCATTTGGCCCATACTAATATGATCACCAATATGTTCAGCAATCGCAATAACTGCCAAGGGACTAATTGCTAAAATAGCTGGCCCAATATTACTTGCTTTTAAATCTCAAATTTTTTTAAACGATGGATATCATTGTCATTGACTTGGGTCAGTAATTTTTGATGTATTTAAAATTTGATATTCTGTTCCAATTGCGAAATGAAGAATTACACATAATAAATATCCTGCGACAACACCAATAATGACTGGAACTACCTTAGCAAATCCTTTACATTTCAAAGCGATAATTGCTGTTACTAAAAAGGTAAAAATAGCAATTCCAATCCCAATCCAATGTGAATAAGGTTGCTTTCAAGCAGTTGGATTAAAACCAGCATTATTAATTGCACTTGGGGCAACAGACATTCCAATAATAATTAATGGTCCAACAATTACTGCTGGTAAAATTCGTTCTAAAAATTTATTACCAATAAAATATACTAATACTCCAAAAGTGATATAAATAACACCAACCATCATTACGGCAATAAAAACCGCATTGCCATATAAAGGGTAACACACCCCCATTGCTACCATATATGTAAACGAACTTCCCAAATACATTGGTACTTTTGCAGCGGTAATTGCAATATAAATTAATGTTCCAACCCCTGAACAAAACACGACCATTGCAATGTTCATAACTTCAACTCCAGCTGTTTAATTAATAATTAATGGTACTAAGACCGTTGAACCAAACATAGCAAAAACATGCTGTAATGCTAAAATTGACCATTGCAAAAAGCTTTTTGGGCGATCATGCGGACCTAATAATAATTTAATATTATTTTCAATTAAAGTAGTTTGTTCTTTTTCCATTATTTTTTCTCCTTCTTTTTTAAAATTGCATAAAAAACTAGTTTGTAAATTATTACTAACTAGTAAATTGCATTATTAACATTAATTATTGTTTTATTTTGTAGAATATTAAAGATATCAAAAAGAATCTTCTTTTTTTGTAAAAAACTTCAAATTCTTTCATCAAACCAATTTGCACTTTGTACCTCAACATTCCTGTAAATAATGATAACATTTTTTAATATTAATGTAAAAAATTACTAATATTTTTTTATTCCCACTCAATTGTTCCTGGTGGTTTTGATGTAATATCATAAGTAATTCGATTAATTCCATGAACTTCACTTACAATTCGAGCTGATACTTTTTCCAATAATTCAAATGGCAGCCGACTTCAATTTGCTGTCATAAAATCATTTGTATCAACACTGCGCACAACAGCAGTATATCCATATGTTCGTACATCGCCCATTACACCAACTGACTGAACAGGTAATAAAACAATAAATGCTTGTGCAACTTGATCATATAAATTTGCCTGATATAATTCATCAATAAAAATTTGATCAGCTGCTTGTAATAAAGCTACTTTTTCTGCGGTAATTTCACCAATAATTCGGACTGCTAAACCTGGTCCTGGAAACGGATGCTTATACACAAATTTAGAATCAATTCCCAATGCTTCACCAGTTCGGCGAACTTCATCTTTAAATAATTCACGTAATGGTTCAATTAATTGAAATGGTAAATCCTTTGGTAATCCCCCAACATTATGATGCGATTTAATTGTGGCAGATGGTCCCTTCACTGAGACAGATTCAATCACATCTGGATAAATTGTTCCTTGTCCTAATCATTTAACATTTTGAATTTTTATTGCTTTTTCATTAAAAATTTCAATAAATAAATTCCCAATAATTTTTCGCTTTTCTTCTGGATTAGTAACTCCCTTTAAAGCAGTTAAAAATCTTTCTTGCGCATTAATTTTAATAATATTTAATTTAAATTTTTCTTGAAATTTTTGTAAATCATTTCATACACTATCTTGGCGTAATAATCCGGTGTCAACAAAAATACATGTTAATTGTTTTCCAATTGCTTTATGTAATAAAACTGCACAAACACTAGAATCAACACCACCTGATAATGCTAAAACAACATTATCAGTTCCAACTTTATTCTTAATCTCAGTTGTTGCTGCTGAAATAAACTCTGTAATTTTTCATTTTGGCTCACAACCACAAATGTTAAAAACAAAATTGCTTAATAATTGTTGGCCAATTAAAGTGTGGGTTACTTCTGGATGAAATTGTAAACCATAAATTTTCTTTTCTGAATGTTTAATTGCACTAATTGAATTTTCACTATGAGCAATTTGAATAAAATTTGTTGGCATGCCTTCAATATGATCAACATGACTCATTCACACTTGTGATTTAACAGGGATGTTCGCAAATAAATCTTCTTGATTATCAATAATTAATTCTGAAAAACCAAATTCTTGTTTTGTTGCTCGTTGTACTGTCCCTTCATGTAAATGACTTATTAATTGCATTCCATAACAAATTCCTAAAACAGGAACTTTTAATTCAAACAATTGTTTATCAATTAAAAATGCATCTTCTGCATAAACAGAAGCAGGCCCACCTGATAAAATAATTCCTTTCATTGGTGTTGTTTTAATTTTTTCTAATGCTGTATTATATGGTCATACTTCACAATATACTTCTAAGTCACGGATCCGACGGGCAATTAATTGAGTGTATTGTGACCCAAAATCTAAAATAATAATTTTATTTGTTGTTTTCATTTATTCACCTCTCCATATGTATACATTTGGTAATTGTCGAAATTGGTCATTATAATCAAAACCATAACCAACAATAAACTCATTTGGAACAATAAATAGTGCATCATAGGGATAATTAAAATTTGGATGCATAGCAATTTTATCTGCTAAGCAAACTACTTGTAAACTATTTGGTTTTTTTGCTTGAATTTGTTCAATGACAGCCGATAAAGTTTTACCAGTATCAATCAAATCTTCAATTAATAAAACATCTTGTCCAGTAATATCTTTTGAAATATCCTTATGAATAGTAAGTTTATTTGTTGACTGAGTTCCAATGTAACTTGAAATACTCATTGTATCAATCACAATTTGAATTTTAAGTTGTTTTAACAAATCACTCATAAAAAATAATGCTCCATTTAGTAAACCAATACAATATAATGTTTTGCCTTCGTATAATTTATTTAATTTTTCCGCATAATCCTTAATTTTATTTTGAATTTTATCCTCTGGTAGATATAATTCTAATTTGTCTATTTGCACAATTGTTATTCTCCTTTACAAAATAAAAAAATAAAAACATAAACTATCATTGCTAATGTGCGAAATAGGTTATGCAAATTATTTTTGTTAAATTTACGAAAATAAAACAAAAAAAATTATGCCCTATAGTATCTTAATGACGGTAAGATGTAGAAACATTAGTCCATAATACTAACATATATCAGCATTTTATCTTTTTATCACACGTTAACTATAACTTATTCTTAAAATTAATGCAAGATAATTTATAAAACTTTAATTAGGTAATTTAATTAAATAATTATAAATTTTAATCAGCATCTCATAGAATTATTTTTATGTGAAAAGAGTTTAAAATAATTTGCATAAATAAAAAATGTATATGGTATATACATTATACACTTTTGTTAAAAATGAATTCTCATTTGTATTTTTTTATTCGTTAACATGATTACATAAATTAATCTATGTTCCTTTACAAAATTATAATTTCCCACAAATGTCATCAACATTTTCTACTAATTGCTCTCCGTCTTTAATAAAATCATTGTTTTTATTAGCAACAATTAATTAACAAATTTCAATTTAATAGACTTCTTGCATAACCTATTAAAATAATTATAAATATTTTTAAAAAGATACTAATAGCAAATTATAATTTTAATTAATTATGTCTTTTATTTAAAAATTTAATATTTTCCTACAACGAAAA
>NZ_RXFY01000080.1:0-5064 GCF_044714355.1 Spiroplasma sp. ald
TAATTTCTATTTTAAATATATTTTATAGGAATTTTAAAATAACTAGGTTATGCAAGAAGTCTAATATGTAAATAGTTTTTTCATTAATAAAATATAAGTTCCTTTCTAAAATTTAATAGCATAAATAATTTAAACTATTACTTAGAATTATATAAAAAAGTTAAACAAAAAAAGTTAGAATTTATTTTTATCAAATTATTTGTAAAATAAGAAGAAAATTTAAATAATAATTTGTCATTAGATTATAACTTCATTAATGAATACATTTTAAAAATAAAAAAGGGGGAATTCAATTTTCTCTTTTTCAAAACATAGTTTTTTAATTTTCTTCTCTTAAACATCCAATTGCTTCAATTTCAACTAAAGCATTTTTAGGCAAATTTGTAACTGCAACAGCAGAACGAGCTGGAAAATTTTCTGTAAAATATTTTTGATAAACTTCATTCATTGCTGGGAAATCATTAATATCTTTTAAGAAAATATTAACTTTAACAACATCTGTTAAATTGTAACCTGCTGATTGTACAATTGCTTTTAAATTTTCTAAAGCACATTTTGTTTGTTCTGTAATTGTTGTTCCTTCAATCATCATTGTTGTTGAATCTAATGGCAATTGACCAGAAACATATAAGAAGTTCCCTGTTTTAACTGCTTGTGAATATGGCCCAATTGCTTTTGGCGCCAAATGTGTTGAAATAATTTTTTTACTCATAATAATTAATCATTCCTTTCTGACTTTTTAAAAATCATTGTTAAAATATTGATGATATTTGTTACCATCGCAAATGAAGTCCCAATATTAATTCGAAAGCAAGTTATTGGTGCTTCAACAAAATCATCATTTTTACTAACAATTAATTTATATTTTAATAATAATTTGTTAACTTCCTGCGGTGACATTTTAGTCCCCTCATAATTAATCCAAACCAAATATGAGGCTTCTAACTACATTATTTTTAACCCCCAAATTTGTTCTAAGGTTGTTTTTACAAAAATATAATTTTTAATAATATATTTTAACATAGTTGTTTTTCAAGTTAATACTTCTGGGTTAGTATATGCAGCTAAATAAGATGGAATTGTAAAAACATTTGGTGATGTAATCGAAGCAGATTCATATTGTTCATCAATTTTCTTTCGTAATTTGTCGTTAAATGTAATTAAATATGATGATTTTAATCCGCCAAGATTAAAAGCCTTATTTGGAGAATTACAAACAATAACCTCATTATTTTGAATTGAAAATGATAGCAACGAATTAAATTTAACATTTGGTAATGCTAAATCGCTGTGTACTTCATCTGATATTATTAAAACATGATATTGTTGACAAATTGCAATTATTTTTTGTAATTCTGCTCTTGTTCAAACACGCCCACTAGGATTATGCGGATTACATAAAATAAATATTTTTGGTTGATATTTTTTTTATAATGTTTGCAAAATTAACAAAATCTATTTGATAACGATTATCCTCTCATTTTAATTGATTTGTTAATAATTGACGGTTATTATTTAAAACTGCCCGCCCAAAGGGGCCATAAACTGGCGTTTGAATTAAAACATAATCATTAACATCAGTTAAACATTGAATTAGTTGATGAAGAGCATTAATTGTCCCATGTACAAGTTTGATTTTATCTTTTGGAATTGTAAGTTGATGTTGATAATAATATCAAGTACTTACCGCTTCATAAAAATCATTACTAACATAAGTATAACTATATACTCCTTTTTCTGCACGATTTAAAATAGCATTGGTAATTGGCTGTGGTGTAAGAAAATCTAAATCAGCAATTGATGAATTAATGATATTATCACCAGTTAAATGATAATTATCTGCAATATATGTTTGATCTCATTTTCGCTCGGAATTTTTTGTTCGATCAATGATAATATCAAAATTATATTTCATCGCAAATTTACATTTACCTTTCTACCTTAATCTTTGTTTGTTTGTTTTTTTTTTTTTTTTTTCTGTTTTTAATTTAAATATTTTTCTTGTTCACTTGATGATAATTTATTATATTTTTTTAATTGTTGTTTTTTAATACTTAGAACAATTCCCAATGACATAATATTAATTGTCCAAGTATGAACTTTTTGCTCTAAAACTGGTTTTGTTTTAATATATTTTAATCTGAATAATAATGTTGTTGAAATTGCACAACCAATAATTGCAAAAATTAATCACAGTAGAGTGGCAACACCAATTGCAACAGTTCCTGTTGTTGATTGGATTCCTGCCATTGTAATAAAACCACCTCCCGTAATGGTTGAACCTAAATTAAAAGCTGCACATAAGCCCCTAGATACAGCACCTCCTATCATAAAAGAAGGAATCACACGGAATGGGTCTGATAAAGCAAATGGTATTGCTCCTTCAGTAATTCCTAACGAAGATAAGATTCATGACATTTTTCCAACTTCTTTTTCATATTGATTTGAAAACTGACGACCAATAAAAGTTACTAAAGTAGTCGTCGTTCATCCAGTTCCAATTCCAGCAGCTCAAAAGCATGCATATGGAACTAACAAGGTTGGATTAGTCAATTGTCCACTTGTAAAAGCTTGTGAAAATGATGCAAATGAGAAAGCTCATGCCACTTTATTAAAAGGACCCCCAAATCAAAACCACACATCATTCCAATAATAATTCCCAATATTGCTGCTAAATTTGAAGTTTGTAAAGTTGTCAATCCACTAAAAATAACATTAATTAATAAGGCAATTGGTTGACCAATCACAAAGAGAATTAAACAAATACTAATTAACGATCCTAAAACAGGATAAACAAATCAAGTTAAGACACCTTGCATTTTTTTACTAACAAGATACTTTTTAAATCCTTTCATCATATAACCGACATCAATTCCAATAATTAAACCACCTAAAAAACCTAGTCCATCAACAATTACAGTGCCATCATTGGCTGTTTTTGTTACATAAACACAAACTAACCCTCCTAAAAAACCTGGTGTTAAACCTGGCTTATCTGCCATAGCATATGCAATATAGGCTGCTAACACTGGAGCTAATAAAATACTTAAACTTTTACCAGCAACATCACTTAAATTATTTAATCAATTAGCATGTTCCTTAATATAATCAACACCCGCAATTTGAGTAATAATTGTAATTAAAGCTTGAATTGCTGTTCCAGCAACAATGACTGGCACTGCATAGGAAATCCCTGTTAAAACAGCATTTTTTAAACTAACAGCGCCAGCTTTAAAATGTAATTTAAATCATCCTTTTTCTTTTTTTTCTTTTTTAAATTCTTTAGTTGGAATTTGTTGGTTAGGTAACGGTCGCATAATTTGTGTGGCTTTTTGAAAAACCGTTTCAATATCATGTAATGGTTCAGTAACTGCTACTTTTAAAATAGGAATATCAACAAATCGTTCTTGTTCACCAACTGCAATATCAGCAGCAATAATTAAAACATTAGCATTTGAAATATCCTCTGGTGTTAATTTATCTTCATATCCATTAGCACCTTATTTTCAACTTTTACAGCATATCCTAATTTTTTCGCTTCATCTTCAATTTTTTTGGCAGCCATATAAGTGTGCGCTACTCCAGCTGGACAAGCTGTAATTCCTAAAACATAACCTTGATAACTTTCATTGTTAACTATCTTTTCATTATCAACTGCCTGTAATAATTCCAAGATTTCGATTTTATTAGTTGATGTTTTTAAAACTTGATGTAGATTTGAATTTAATAATTTTTTAGCAACATTACTTAAAACTTCTAAGTGAATGTCATTTTTTTTATTAGTCGGAATAATTAGTGCAATGGCAACTTGAACCTTTGTATTATCAAAAGTTGACCATTCTAATCCAGTTTGATAGCGAACAAAAATAACAGCTGACTTTTTAATGTCTTTAATGCGAGCATGTGGAATTGCAAAACCATCTTCTAAACCAGTTGATGTTTCATGTTCGCGCGCTCATAATGCTTTTACTAATTTTTCGGAATTATCAATGCAACCCGCTTGATGCGCTACTGTTGCTAATTCATGAAATGCTTCATCTTGAGTTTTTGCAGATGAATTTAAAATAATTTGTTCTAATGAAAAAAGATTATTTTTGTTTTTATTACTCATATTGACCTCCTAAAATTAAAATATTAAACTGTTTTTGTTCTTCCTTTTATTAAAGCAAAAACAATATTTTTAACAAGAAAAAAACTATATTTTGAAATATAGTTCTAAAAAATGTAATTAATTTTATTAAATATTTTTCCGAATAATTTTTGCATATAAATAATCTAAAAACTGCATAACAGTTTGTGAACAAATTGAAAAAACATCTCAAATATCATTTTCCCGAGAATTAATAACAAAATAATCACTTAAACTAGTAATTAACTCAGTTTTCTTCCCAATAACACCAAATGAATACACAATCGGTTTAACTTGTTTTGCAATTGTTGCAATGAAAGTTGATTGCCCACTTAATGTTATATAAAGTACCATATCATTTTCATTAATCATTGACAAATATGATTCAATTGAATTTAAATCATTTTGATGAATAACATTTTTATTAATTCACCGTAATCTCTGAACAAAATTCCTAGAAACATTATATGCTAAATTAAAAGCAAAAATAAAAACTTTTTTTGCGGTAATAATTTTTTCAATTAAAACTGATAAATCAGTTTCAAAAAAATTAGCATGTAAATCTTGTGCAGATTCAATCTTAATTTTCAAATATTCATCAAAAAAAGATGTCTCATTTTGTACTAATTGTTTATTTGCACTAAATTGTTGCGAATTTAATGTAACATTTTCTGTTAAGTATTTTAATTTAAATTTTAATTCATTAATTCCCTCTAATCCCAATTTTTGGCAGAATCGAATAATACCCGCTGTTGAAGTAAAACAATGATTAGCTAATTCATTCGTAGTTAACTTACTAATTGTTGTAATATTACCTAAAATATAACGAGCAATTGTTTGATTTGTTAAATTTTTTTCATCGGTTGCTAAAATCTGCAATTGTTTTAATAGACTTCTTGCATAACCTATTAAAATAATTATAAATATTTTTAAAA
>NZ_RXFY01000081.1:0-5005 GCF_044714355.1 Spiroplasma sp. ald
ATTCCTATAATTTCTATTTTAAATATATTTTATAGGAATTTTAAAATAACTAGGTTATGCAAGAAGTCTAATATATAAACATTATGTATAACATTGTTAATTCATTGTTTTTATCAGTAAATAAGCAATATATAAACATTAAATATAACATTGTTTAATTAAACAAAATATTTATATTAGTTAGGAGTTAATAAAATTGAGTAATTTTGTTAAGAAAAATCAAAATATAGCAAATTATTTTATTTCTAAGGAACTTATCCCTTTTGAAACAGATAAAGCAAGTTTTATAAATTTACCTAATCATAATCGCCATATTGGTTTTTGATTGAGTAATAAGTTTATTTATCCTAGTGAAAAACACTCAGAGCAAGTAGCGATTGGTTTAATTTATGACAATTCTTATCGTATTGTGAAATATGATGAAAATTTAAAACAACACGATTGAAAATATTTAACTGGAAAAGAAATAATTGATTTGTATAATCAATATAAACAAAACTATTTTACGCGTATGCATAAAGCATTATTTCAAAATGAACCTAAAAAAGTAAAAACAAATAACAATAATAATTTAATAAATTGAAATGATGAAAAAGTATAACAATTAATTCGTGATTTGGAGGAATTATAAAATGGAAGTTAAATCAATAGAAGAAGAACAAAGAGAAAATAGAATAAAGTACGAAAAAAATAAAGGTTATAAATTATGTGATAATGGTTATATTATTTATAATTTAAATGAAAATTATTTTAAATTATTTGGTTGTTCTAACAAATTTATAAAAGCAAAAGTTTATTTTAGAAACTTTGCTGGCGAATATAAGATTGTATTTTTATGTAAAAAATGTTATAAAAAATGTAAAAAATTCTTATCTTATCAGTTTTTAGAAATTTTAGATGAGGAATGTTACAAAAAACCCATGGAATTTAGTATGTTTAGTTTTGATTATGAAAATGAATATAAATATGATAGAGGTTTTTTATAAATGAGTTTATATAATTATTGAGTTCAATTTGTTAGTTATATTATTGGTTCAAATGCCCCTGAATTTTTATATGTTATATCGTTTGTGTTATTTATCGTTTTATTTTTTGGAATGTTTTTTAAACTTATTCAGAAAATGTGGAGTTTTTAAAAATGCAAAATGATTGAGAAAAATTAAAAGAGTTTTTTATTCATGTCTTTTTGTTTATAAATAAAACGAATGTTGAAACTATTACAACTTGAAATTTAACTCAAAATGAATATTTAACTCTAATGGTTGGTGTTTGAATTGTAATTTTATTTTTAACTTGGTTCTTATTGTGAATGATTTTTAAAATAGTTGGGTATTTTAAATAAGGCATCGTGTAGATACAAGTTCCAAATTTGTATCTCTTGTTAGATTGATAATAACACTCTTTAAAATAAATGCAACTATTTTTTAAAAAAATAAAATATTTGTAATTTTAGTCTATTTTAAGCATATTTAGGCATACTGAAAAATATTTTATTAAATTATGGCCGTATAAATTATTCAAATAAACTTATTTAAAATTGTCTGAAAATACTTCTTTGGAAGTTCTTCAATTTAGAACAGGCCTTAATTTTTCATTTATAATTTCATTTACTACTCAATCTATTTCTTGTTGCGTAACAAGATTAAAATCTGTTTTCTTAGGATATCATTCTCTAAGTTCAGAATTCATATATTCAATTAATGGTTTTTGTTGTGGTTTACCAGGGTCGCAAAAATAAATATTAGAACCAGTAATTTTTTCCATTTCTTCAAACTTACTAAATTCTTTTCCTCTATATGTTATTATTCCTTTAATTTTTCCAATTAAACCATTAATTCTAACTATATGTTCAAATTTTTCTAAAACTTCACTTGAATTATTTTTTTCTAATTTCATAGCAAAATAATTTTTACTATTTTGTTCAACTAATACTAAACAACTAGATTGATGGTCTTTACCAACTACGGTATCCATTTCAAATCAACCAACATTAGATTGTTTATTTTCAATATCTCATATTGACTTAAATTTATCATCTAATTTTCCACGATTTTCAGTTTTTCCTTTTCTTTTGTATTTTTTACCATGATGGCGTAAATTTTGTTTATTTAATCCCAATAAATTTAACTTAATTCATTTATACAAAGTTTTTTTACATGCTGGAAATTTAACACCAAACTTTTTTTTAAATTTTCTAATAAGTTGTGAAAGTGTATCATGATATTTATTAAATCTTACATTTAATCATTCTTTTTGTTCTTCTGTAAATTCAGGCAGTTTTTTAATACATTTTTCTCGTTTTTTTAAATAATCATTATGTGCTTTTTTAGCCTCATAATCTTCTATATTTTTAAATCTATTAATTTCTCTTTTAATAGTATTAATATCTCTTCCTGTTTGTCTTGATATTTCAGATAAATTAATTGCTCTATTTTTCTTTTTACAACTATCAGCTAAGAATAAATCCTTAAAAAATCTTCGTTCATCAAATTTTACATGTGTATAATCTTGCATATATTTGTATCTCCATTTCTTTTATTAAATTAATTTATACACCGAATTTTTTAAAAAGGTATTGACAAATATTTTTAAAGATATATTATTATGTTGTAACAAGTAAAGAATTTGTATCTCTTTATGCTTGCATTACAAAATAAAAAGTAAAGTAATTTACTTTTTTTTATTTTGATGTAAAATATAGATAACAAAAAAAGAACTTGTGAGAGTTTTTTTATACATTTTATACTCTTTTATTTAATCATATTGTTTAAATAATAGCAATTTTAATATGCAAAAAGGAGTAAAAATGAAAGAATTTAATCCAAAAACAGCAAGTTTGGCAACTTTTTATCGTAAAATAGAGCAATTTTGAGAAAATAAATCACCTAATAAACCATATACTTTGAATGATTTAACCAATGAATTCAACCTTTCTCGTCATTGAAGACAAGAAATTTATCGGAGCGAAAAGATAGTTCCTTTACTTGAAAAACAAGTTGATAGAATTGAAAGTGAAATAATTAATTTTATGATGAAATCACCNGATGGTGCTAAATTATATTGACAACGAGCATTTAATTATAAATATTCACTGCAAGAAAAACAGTTAGAACAAGAATTAAACTTAAATAATCAACAACCAATAATAGTTAATTTACAAACTGATATTAGAGATATTAAAAAAGAAAGTGATAATAATGCTTAATCATTTTACTTATTTATTAGAAACACCTTATTGGTTATTACAAAATAGTACTGTTGGTGATAAATATCCATTTGCTAAGAAATATGAATTAGTAAATGAAATTAATCAAATTGGAACACGATATAGTGGTAAGACTATTTCAAATATTAAAATGTTTGGTGAATTATTAAAAATTAGTTTATTAATTAAACAACCAATTTGTATCATTGCTAGTATGTATTGGAGTAAAGATTTAAAAGATAGTGTATTTCAAAATATATGAAATATGTTAGATGAAAATAATATTCCTTATACTATTAATTTATCAAATTTTACTTTTACTTTATCAAATGGGAGCAAAATATATTGTAAAGGTTTACATTCACCAAGTCGGAAAGAAAAATTAAAAGCTTTTGCTGATTTAAATAAATATAAATTAGTTATTGATTGAAGAGAAGAATGTGATCAATTTCAACAAAAAGATTTAAGTGATTTAGAGTTTGCTATTCGTGGTTATCAAAATAAAATAACAATTAATACATGTAATCCTGAAAGTTTAAAAAGATATATTGTTGGTTATTGTAATGAATTAATGCCTTTTGATGAAGAAATAATGCGTAGTAAATATGAACAAATAAAATATATTGAAAAATGAAATATGAAGATTATTATTCATTATTCTAGTTGAAGATTAAATTATGAATTACCACAAGATAAAGTTAATGAACAATTAAGATTAGAGCAATTAGATATTGAAAGAGCAAGAGTTTGGAGTTGAGGTTTACCAGGTAATACTAGTGGTTCAATCTTTGCAAGATATATTGATATTATGCAAGCAACAGATATTATTCAACCAACTAAATTATTAGGTGGTGTTGATTTAGCAAACTCTACTAGTCCAAAAGGACATACAACCGCTGCTAGTTTTTGAATATATAATTCATTTGATAAAAAAGCCTATAAAGTAGCAGAATATACACACTCAAATGCTACTCAACAATTTAAAGGACCATTAGAACAAGTTAAAGATATTTTAGAGTTTTACAACAATCAATTAAACCAATATTTTAATTTAATACAACAAGGAATATCAATTAATGTTGATGATAGTGCTTATGCAACATTAGAAAGTTTAAATAGAGAAAAATATAATTATACTTTTGGTCAATATATGACATTTAAACCAGCACAAAAGCAGAAATTTAAAATAAGACATCGTATAGAAGCGTTTACAATGTTAATAAATACTAATCAATTAAAATGATTATGAGAAAAATGTCCTGTAAGTAAAACCCAATATGAATTAATTCAATGAGAAGATAAACCAGATGCTAGAGAAGAGAGAATGTTAGATTTATATGATGATACATTTGATAGTGATTTTTATGCTTTACACTTTGAATTAGTACCAATGGTTAAACATAATAGTTCAGCAGATTATAAATTATGACAACAGAGGGAGTGAATGACTTAATGAAAAAAGATATTTATGTAATACATGATGAGCGTGTAATAAATGCAAAAAGACCATATATGTCTGTTTGTGGACAAGTTAAAAAAAGACTTTGTCAAGAATTAAAAAAAGATAATATCGCAATATGTAAATTAAATTTATATAACGAATATATTAAGAAATATCAAAAAGTTAAAGTATGTGTACAAGTTTTAGCAAATGAACCAAATTTATTAACAGTAAATATTATTAATTATGCACTTATTTTAAAATTAAAGGAGAAAAATAACAATGAATAATACTTTCCCTAGTTTACCAAACTTAAATGATATTAATAGTGTTTTAAAATTTTATAATTATGATTGAAC
>NZ_RXFY01000082.1:0-4736 GCF_044714355.1 Spiroplasma sp. ald
ATAATTTGCTATTAGTATCTTTTTAAAAATATTTACAATTATTTTAATAGGTTATGCAAGAAGTCTAATAAAATTACAACTTTTTTAATTGTAAAATTCAAGAAAATAATGATAATTTACAAATTTTACAAATGAGAATATTACGATTGAAATATTATTCACCCAAAAAAATTAGTTTTTTCTTAACAAAAAAATTAGATTTTCAAAAGTTCTGAATGTGGTTAGTGTTTGAAAAGAATCTTAAGATTACTTTAATTGCTGTTACAACCGTTCAAATTCTTTTGACTTTTTATATTTTTTATCTGGTATTTTTCAATGAAACATCAAAGAATGGATTGTTTATAATTATAATGGAACAAATTATTCATTAAACCCTAATAACATTATTTATATTTTGAGTATCCTTACTATTGTTTGCTTTATAATTGAGTTTTTGTTGGAAAGTGTTATTTGCTTAATAAATTGGATTAATAAAAATGATAGTGCAATTACAGTTAATTTTTTAAAACTTATAATGTTAATTACTAGTCTTGGGTTATTTAGTTATTTTTTTAGTAGTTTAAATTATTATGTTGAATATTTAAATTTAAAAAATAATAATTTAATTACAAATCCTAGGTTAATTGTTGAGCGATTATTATTTTGATTACAAAAAGATTATATTCTAGGTATGGGACTTTTCTTATTATTTACCTTATTTTTTAGTAGTTTTAGTTTAATCATGGATTACTATACTTTAATTCGAATTACTTTAGGTACAAAAATTGAAAAAGAAATTAGCCATGAATATCATTTTAAGCAATTATTTCAAAAAAAATGTACTAAATAGTTATTATTTACTATTTAATAATTTAAGAGTATAATTACTATATGGGGATGTTCCGGTTTCGACAGGAATGATCTACTAATATTGGCAGTAGTTTAGCAGACTATAATGCTACTAGGTTTGAAGAAACGCAAACAAAAAACAAAAAGAAGACAAAATTGAAATGCCAGTTTTTATGATGAACAATCAATTAGCAGGATCAATGTTAGCAGCTTAATTCCTCGCTGTTAGAGGATTGTAGCCGTAATAGTAGTTAATTGTAGATTATTAAATATTATCGTATCTCAAGTCTTAATCTAATAGAAATTCTAATTGATAATGTTAGAATTTTGAAAGTCTTATTATCTAGTTATTTAATTAGTTGTCTAATCCTATTATTAAATAATGAAAAAAGATGATTAGACTAAACTGTAGAAGATATTAGAATGTTATTTGTGGACGCGGGTTCAATTCCCGCCATCTCCACCATTTTTTATTTTTATTAAAAATAAGGTAGAAATTAAAAGAAACTTGTTTTGTCATAAATAAATTATTAGATTCAAGAAATTATTTATGAAAATTTTAGTTTCTTTTTTAAGTTCAAAAATATTTTTAAAAGGAATGATATAATAAAAAAAGTACAAGGCTTGTTAAAAGAGGTGGAAGTAAGTGAGTAATATTTTAAATATTATTTTTGTATATTTATTATTTATAATTATTTTTTCTATCATTTATATTTTTATATGAGGTTTAGTGCGTAATTCTTTTGCTCGTTTTTCAATTTATTATCAAGTTGTTATTGGTGGTGTTTTTGCAATTTTGGTTATTATTGCCCAAGGATTAATCCCATTTTTTGTGCCACCAAAAACTGGCGAAACCAATACAATGATTGCTATTAATATTTTTCTGCCAATAATAGTTTGTTGAATGATAGGTGTTTTTATTTCTTGCTTTGCCACAATTTTATATACGATTATTATTTTTACTTTTCTTTTTGCAATTTTACCATTTTTAAATAATAATTATTTTTTACCTTTGACAGGTACTCCTAATATTATTATGATTTCAGTACTTTATGTTTTAACCTTTCTAATTGTTTTTGTGAGTTGGTATTTTAAATGAACAAAATGAACTAGATGGTCTTTATTGACATTAACAGAATTCATTACGGCTTCAATTATTGTTTTAGCACAATCAAAAAGAATGGCTATGTCAGAAAACTTTGTAAGTGAATTATATGTTTTAGTGTGAATTGCAATGACTTATTTTGCTTATAGTATTTGTGGTATTATTGAATTAATTTATGTTCATGCAATAAAATTACAAAATATTATTGAATATGACCGCAATAGTTATGTTCGTGAGGCTTTAGCACATGATGCTATTTATAATTTAATTCATAAGAATAAGATTCGTCGTGGAATTTATTTTACTTTTATGATTAATAATATTGAAAAACTAGACAAATTTCTAAATAGTAATGTTAAAAATAAAATTATTGATCCTATTTCTCATCAAGTTTTTACACTATGAAAAGAACAAAATGTTTTATTTTTTAAAGCAAGTTTAAATCATTTTGGAATTTTTCTTCCCCTTGATCAAATTGAAAAAGCTGATATTAGTAGTATCTTATTACATAATAAAAGTAAGTTATGACCAGAAACTGATTTGTTAAAACAATTTGAAATTTTATTGTGACAAGTTAATACGACTTTTATTTTAAAAAATTATAAAATAATTGTTAAATTACAAGGATATGCTTCATTATATGGATTACAATCAAATAATTTAAATAAGTTAAAAGAATATAATATTGCAACAGCAGATAATCGGTTAAATCTTGAATATTCAAATCAAATTATTTTTATTGATCCTGAAAATATTAAAGAATTGTCAAACCAAAAACGTAGTATTTTAGCTTTAAATGAACATATTCAGTTAGAAAAAATTGTTAGTTTATATTCTCCAATTATAAATGTAAATGATGGCCTTACATTAGCATATCATTATAGTAGTAATTTAGTTGATGGGGTTGATAGTGATTTAATATTTGGAAAAGATAGTAATACTTTTGGGGGAATTGTACATGAAACAATGCTAGTTCGTTTTAATGCGGCATTAAATATTAAAAATTTTCATAAATTAGATTATTATTTAGAACAAAAATTATTCATTACTTATCCAGCTAGTTTTATTAGTAGTGATCAGTTTAATTTAAAAAAATTTGCAACAAAATTAATTGAATTAAAAGTAAAACCTGGTAATTTAATTTTAACTTTTGATTTAATGGAAACTGGCTTTGATCCTGAAAAGTTTAAAAAAAATTTAAATACAATTAAAAATATTGGTATTGAAGTTGCTGTTAAAAATTTTGGAGCAATTGATACGGAATTAAATAGTTTGTACTATTATGAACCTAATTATGCTGTTTTTTCTCCAACAATTATTCGTGAAATGTTTATTCATTTGCATTATCAAAATTTAATTAAAGAATATATTATTTTAGCAGAAAAACTTGATATTATTTTAATTGCACCACAAGTTAATAGTTATTTAGGATATAGTAAATTAAAAGAACTAAAAATTAATTATATGTTTGGTTCATTATTTGGAACTTATGATGAACCACAAAATGAAATTGGTAATGAGATAAAAATAGCTTTATTAAAAAACAGTCGGAAAGGATTTAAAGATGAGACTAAGAAATAAACCTTGAGCAACAGAATATATTATGGAGAATCCTATCTTTGCAATTCAAAATCCAGAATATTATAAGGGACAATGGGGAAAAATGATTTTTAAAAATAATAATCCCTTAAATATTGAAATTGGTTCTGGGAAAGGGGATTTTATTATAGCATTAGCAAAAAAATATCCAAATCAAAATTTTTTAGCAATCGAACGTTATCCATCAGTTTTAGTTTTAGCTTTAAAAAAAATAATTGCTGAAAATTTATCTAATTTAAAAATAATTGTTTTTGGTGCTATTTTTTTACTAGAAATTTTTGCACCTAAAGAAATTAATAAAATATATTTAAATTTCTCTGATCCTTGACCAAAAGTACGACATGAAAAACGTCGGCTAACAAATAAAATATATTTAGATTTTTATCAAATTATTTTACAAGATAATGGTGAAATTCATTTTAAAACAGATAATGATCAATTATTTACTTATTCATTAGAATCGTTTAAAGAAAATAATTGAAAAATTGTTGATTATACAAGAAATTTATATCAGAGTCAGTATGCGGAAAATAATGTTCCAACTGAATATGAACGACGCTTTGTTAAACTTGGAAAAAATATTAATTATTTATATGCTCGGAAATAATTATATTAATTTTATTATTGCTGGCTCATAAAAGGAAAGTATGGATTTGTTCACTAGGTAACGAAAATTGATAGCTAATAGGTTCCTTAAAATTTTTATTAATTATTAAATTTTGATAATGATATGTTAAATATTCATCAACTAATTTAATTTTATTAATTGGGAATTTAATAATAATATCTTTTGTTTCAAAATAAGGAATTAATTCCGCTTTTTTTAGGTTTGTTTTAACACTATTAGCATAAGCGCGAATTAATCCGCCAGCTCCTAATTTAATTCCCCCAAAATAACGAATAACTAAACACACAACATTAGTTAAATTATGATGAAGTAAAATTTCTAAAATTGGTTTACCAGCAGTATTAGTTGGTTCGCCATCATCACTTTTTCGAATAATATTTTGATTTTTCCCAATAATGTAGGCGTAACAGTTATGAGCAGCGTTTGGCTGTTGATTTGTTTTAATAAATTGAAGTGCATCATGTTCGGAAGTAGCTTTTTGCAATAAACAAAGGAAGCGTGATTTTTTAATATTTATTTCATTAATAATTGATTTAGTTTCTTTTAGTTCTTGCAAGTTTTTCACCTTTCTTTTTA
>NZ_RXFY01000083.1:0-4748 GCF_044714355.1 Spiroplasma sp. ald
TATAAAAAATAATTAAGAAAAATAGTATGTAAGAAAAGGGAAAATTTAAATTTTCCCTTTTCTTACATTAAATTGCTAAAAATAAGCATATTTTTTATTATTAACTTAAAAATATTGCTAATTTAAAATAATTATGATAGAGTGAATATTGTAAATGATTTTAAAAATATTAATATTATTTTTAAAATAAATGATTTTAATTAAACTAATTAAATAATAAGAAAGAAAATTTTGATATGGGGTTTACATCAGAAATGAAAGAAAGTTTGAAAAAAACTTATAAATCAATCAAAAAAAAGAGTTAATTCATTTTTAAAGAAACTTGGTTTTAACAAAAAAGATGCAGCTGAATTTACAGATCATTTGCTTAAAGAAGGCGGAAAAGAAATCGCAAAACGACAAGCAATGACAAAAAAAACAAGCCCAAATTCATAACCAAGTTCGCGCACAATTTCCAGAAATTAACCAAGAAGTTTTTAGAAACTTTATGGATGTTATGAATGAATTACATGAAAAAACAAAAGAAAAAACTGAAGAACAATTATACGATAGATAATTTGAAAAATTATCCATTGTTTACTATAAGTTGCCTTAACAATCTAGATTATATCTAGATTTTTTTAATTTTTAGACTATATCAGATATCCAGTTCTTATTTTTTGTAAATAATATTGTCACGATGTCAATATTTATATTTTTTAGATTTATTAATTTTTGCAGTTCTTACTTTTGCTACAATTCATAAAACACCATCAATATCAAGCAATAAAATTGTTTTCTGACCATTATTTAATTCAACCATCGAATAGCGTTTGTTTTGTTTGTTTCAAATTAATGATAAAACTTTATAAATGACATGGTCAGTTGCATAAGCAACTCATTGAAAGAATATTAATAAAACTATTAAACTAAACATTAAATCAGTTAAATAATGTGTTCTTGAAAGAATTTGCATAAATGCCATCATTGCAATATTTGCAATAAAAAACCCAAATATGAATCATTTTCAACAAGTAATCTTTTGTTTACGTTTTTCATTCATGAAATATAACAAAAAACCATAAACAGGCATTGATGATGAATTCATGTGACCAGATGGAAATGCCTTATCACTTCAGTGATGTGTTCCTTCCCCTGCTTTTCCTAATAAGAAAGCTCAGTATTCAGCTTTAAAACCTTGAATTTGTCACCAATCTAAATATTCGGCATTAATAACATTAGTTGGTTTGTTTGTTCAACTATCTGGTAAATGGTCAATAACATATTGATAATCAACATGGACTCAATATGGTCGTCCAAAGAAAGTTTTCAAAAGTGGATCAAAAGTAATACCAAAAAGCGCAAACACTACAAATATTTTTAAGGCATCAATTCAATAATTATTAGTTAATAAATCATCTCGTTTTGAAAATTTAACTCTTAAAAATCAAGCAATCCCGCCCATTAAGATAACTTCAATACTAAGTTGAATTGTCATTGCAACGATTGTCCTTGTTCCATCAAGACCAGATCAATAATCTCTTCCTTTACCAACAAAAGCAGAAAATGTTGATTGCTGATAAATCATTCGATTAATAATTAAGGTAAATAAAATTATAAATAAAGCATAAACAGTAATAATGATAATTGCTAAGAATTTAAATTTTGATTTATATTTGATATTTAAACTTTCTAATAAAATCCCTACTCCTGCAAACATAAATGGAACGGTCATTGTATAAGCTAGTTTATCTCAAAATAAACTTAATCAACTGACAACACCATTATCATTTAAATCACCAATTGCTTTTGCAATTTGGCGGTCTCAAATACTTCCTACAATAAAAAGTGTTATAACAACAGTTAAGGCAATAATTTTTAATATTTTAAAAACAAATTTGTTCTTACTATCTTTGTTCATAAATGCAGAACCGTCAACATAGAACTTTTGTTTTGTGTCTCTCGTAAAATTTCACATCTTCATGAAATCATTATAAAATAAAAAAATGTTTTATTTAAAAACATTTTTAACTTGGGGAAAAAATTCTGCTAGTTGTTCTTTTGATAATACTTCGGTAAAAAGATGTTCACGAACCCCATTATCGGTAACTGTCATTGTTGTTGTATTAGCAATTTTTTTTAATTCTAAGACACTATTCCCCATCGCAATAGTATAACCAACAATTTTAGCAAGTTCAAGGTCATTATAATTATCCCCATAAAAAATAAACTGTTGTGGATCATACCCTTTTAAAGCACATAATTTTTTAAAAGCATGAACCTTATTAATATTTAATGCTTGAATATCAAATAAATCTTTTTGAGAGAAAACACCATCAGCTGCAGCTTTAAAGGGATGATAAATCGCTTGGACTTGCTCTAATTCAGTTGATGAATTAAAAGGGAATAAAATTTTTAAAACTTCAATTTCATTATTTTTTAATAACGCTACATAATCCGTTTCTGTATCAATTGGAATGCGATAATCATCATTATATAATTGGGCATTATACTTTAGCATAAAAGCAATCCGACCAGATTCAGGATGACCATAAACCATATTAGCAGTATAAACAATGTGATCAATATTTGCTGCAATGGCCTTTGTTAACACCGCAAGAACTAATGCTTGTGGTAAAGGTTGTTGATATAATATTTCATTTGTTAAACTATCACGAATTAACGCCCCATTACAGGAAATAATTGGTGCTTTAATTTTTAATTTTGCAAAATATTCTTTTGCCATTAAGTCTAATCGTTCTGAAGCTAAAAACAAGTGATAATCACCAGCTAGTTGATATGTTTGTAATGCTTCATATGTTTCAGGATTAATTATATAACCTTTCCCTGCAATTGTGCCATCTAAATCAGTAATTACATAAGGATATTTTTTAACAAGATTCATAATCTTTTATTTCCTTTCTACTTATCTACTTTTAATTATAAAACTAAATAAACTGTTTTCGTAGTGTAATTTTAATGTTTTGATGGGTTCCAACCATTATTTTTTGACCACTTTGCCCTTTAAAACTAATTCATCCTAATCCAGCAATAAAAAGCGAATAATTACCTGGTTCCTTAATTTCGAGCATTCGTTCAGTTCATTCTTGATAATCTTGTAATCTAACAACAGCAGTTGGTACATGTTGGGTAAAATAATAATCTTTATTACTTAATTTGGTACGGTGTAATTTTAAATTGTTATTTTTATAAAAATGAAAACTTGTTTTTAAACCCGTCAGATATGAAAAACTAGCTAATCCTTCATAAAAAATTGTTTGCTCTGCAGACAATTGAAATGTAATTGGTTTTAATAGTTGTTTAGTCAGCATATTTTTATTATTTTCGGCAAGATATGGAAGCAGACTATGCTTATTAATGATACCAGGAGTATCATAAACTTTCTGTCTCGTTCCCAAATTAACAACAATTTTATCTAATGTTGTTGCAAGGTTATTCGAAACAGTAATTTTTTGTTGTTGGTTAGTTAACTTAATTAAACTATTTAATAATGTACTTTTTCCTGTATTAGAACTACCAACAAAAACAAGGTCATTATCTTGGCGCTTAATATATCGTCATAATTCATCTAAACCATAATTCTTTAAACCACTCACTAAAATAATATCTTCTACTTTTGAAAAAAGCACTAAATTTCGAAAAAGTTCACTAATATAAGTAATAATTTTATTAGAATTAATTAATTTATTTACTAAATCAATTTTATTAATAATTAAAGTTACTTTATTATTTTGTAATAGTTGTTCTAATTCCAAATTCCGTGTTCCATCCAAATCATAAACATCTAAAACATAAAAATAATGTCAATTCAAATGATAATCTTGTCGTAACTTTGCAAAAAAATCAATTGCTGTTATATTATAAGGAACTAGTTCATTATAATGAGTTAACCGAAAACAACGATAACAATAATCTTGCGTTAATGTTTCCACATAGCCAAGGTCGTTTGGAGTTGTAGTTTGTAAAATAATCCCACAACCAACACACTTCTTATAAGATATCATAGTCTAATCCGTATTCTCCTTCATCAAAGAAACCTTTATGTAAAATATTTTTTTGAGCTAACCGTTTATAAAGTAAATTTTCTAATAAACGCATTAATCGGTTTGATTCATTAACACCTGTTACTGGGACAACTAAAATGCTTTCCATATGGGCTCGATTAGCAAATAAAACATCCGTAATTAATTGATCACCAACCATAATCATTTCATGGGGATTAGTATTAAATTGCCGTGAAATCACACGAAAATATTTTAATAATGGTTTTTTAGCATTTCAATAATAATGTTCAATTCCTGCTTTTTGGGCAAACCGTTCAACTCGTTTTCGGGCATTATTTGATACTAACACAAAAATCATCCCTAATTCCTTGACCTTTTGAATTAAATTTAAATTATCAGTATTCGGAATACCACGGTAAAATGGGGTTAAAGTATTATCTAAATCACAAATAAAGACTTTAATCCCATGTTTTTTTAATGATTCAAGATTAATTTTATTAACATTTTTCACATAAATGGATGGTTTAAAATAATTTAGTAATAAATTGCGATTCTTTTTTTTACCAAAAATATTCTTTGCCATTATTTAAAACCCTCGTTTTTTACTATTATTTATTATATCAATTTTCAATAAAAAAAGTTATTCTTTTATATAAATCATAACCTTTTTAGCATCTTTAATTCATTAGACTTCTTGCATAACCTAGTTATTTTAAAATTCCTATAAAATATATTTAAAATAGA
>NZ_RXFY01000084.1:0-4745 GCF_044714355.1 Spiroplasma sp. ald
AAATTTCATAATTTTAAATTGCTATAATTTCTATTTTAAATATATTTTATAGGAATTTTAAAATAACTAGGTTATGCAAGAAATCTAATATATTGAAATGATAATTTAATTAAAGCGCTTTTATCTATTGATAAAGAGCACCAATATTTAGAAAATCGGATTAAAAGTAATAAAATTTTAAAAAAATATTGTTAAAATTAAAGGAACTAATGTTCCTTTTTATTTTTTATAGTACAATATAAATTAAATATAGAAAATGTTAAGAGGGAATGAAAATGACACCACATATCAACGCTAAACAAGAAGAAATTGCTGAAACAGTTTTAATGCCCAGAGATCAATTACGAGCAAAGTTTATTGCGGAAACTTTTCTCGAAAATATAAAATTAGTGAATGAAATTCGAAATATGCTTATGTACACCGGAACTTATAAAAATAAAACAATTACAATTGCTGGAAGTGGAATGGGATGTCTTAGCATTGGAATTTATTCATATGAATTATTTAAATTTTATAATGTTGATAATATTATTCGAATTGGTTCAGCAGGTAGTTATGATGCTGCACTAAAGATTTATGATATTGTTAACGCAACAGCAGCTTATGGCGAAAATAATTATGCTAGAATTGTAGCAGGAATAGAAGATGATGTTTTAAATTCTTCACAACATCTTTTTGCAACAATTGAAGAAGTTGCTAAAGCAAAACAAATTAAAACTTTTCCTGGAATTGTTCATTCATCTGATGTTTTTTATCGTAAAAATGATGATGATTGAAAAAAATTAAAGCCAAGTATAAGACAGTATGTGTTGAAATGGAAGCATTTGCTTTGTTTGCAAATGCTTTAGCATTAAAGAAAAATGCAGCAACATTATTAACAATTTCTAATTCCTTTATTACTGGTGTTGTGACAACAGCAGCTGAGCGGCAAAATAATTTTTACCAAATGGTAGAATTAGCATTAGAAAGTGCAATTAAATTATAAAAGAAAAAAGGAGAAAACATATGACAACAGTTTTAGAGCTATACCAAGATCAAGTTAAAGATCAAAGTGAAGTTACAATTTTGGGGTGAGTTCGTTCTAATCGCAGTAGTGGTAAATTAGGATTTTTAGTTATGAATGATGGAACAGTTTTTAATAATGTGCAAATTGTTTATAAAGCGGAGCAACTTGCTAATTTTTTAGCAATTAGTAGTTTACGAATTTCATCAGCAATTAAAGTAGTTGGAAAGTTTTGTGTAACACCATCTGCCAAACAACCGTTTGAAATTCAAGCATCCGTAATTGAAATTCTTGACGAGGCAAGTGAAGATTATCCATTACAAAAAAAAGAGCATTCTTATGAATATTTACGTGAAATTGCTCATTTACGTGCAAAAACAAATACTTTTAATGCGGTGTTCCGAATTCGTAGTAGTAGTTCTTTTGCAATTCATGAATTTTTTAATAAAAACAATTTTATTTATGTTCATACACCAATCATTACCGGAAATGATGCTGAAGGTTCTGGCGAATCATTTATTGTAACAACAAGAACTGATAATAATTATAATGAAGATTTTTTTGGGAAAAAAGCTAGTTTAACTGTTTCAGGTCAACTTCATGCTGAAGGATTTGCACAAGCTTTTCGAAATGTTTATACTTTTGGTCCAACATTTCGTGCTGAAAATTCTAATACAACAAGACATGCTGCTGAATTTTGAATGATTGAGCCTGAAATTGCTTTTATTGACCTGGAAGAAAATATGACATTAATTGAAAAAATGATTAAGCATATTATTATTTATTTATTTATTAACAACCATTATGAACTTGACTTTTTAAATAGTAATGTTGATGATAAATTATTGGAAAGATTAAACAGTGTTTTAAATGATGAATTTGCTCATTTATCATATACAAAAGCAATTGAAATTTTGCAGAAAGCTGCTACAAAAGGTCAAAAATTTGAAAATCTAGATATTTTTTGAGGAATGGATTTACAAACTGAGCATGAAAGATATTTGTGTGAAATAGAAACAAAAAAACCAACCTTTTTATTTAATTATCCGAAAGAAATTAAAGCATTTTATATGAAAATTAATGATGACAATAAAACAGTTGCTGCGTGTGATTTACTAGTACCAGGAATTGGAGAATTAGTTGGCGGTAGTGTTCGTGAAAATGATTATGATAAAATTGTTAGTCGTTGTAATGAACTAAAAATTTCAACGACAGATTTACAATGATATATTGATTTACGAAAATATGGTTATTATAAAAGTGCAGGTTTTGGCTTAGGGTTTGAACGTTTTATCATGTATGTGACAGGAATGACAAATATTCGTGATGTGATCCCCTTTCCGCGTACGCCGCGAAACTTATTATTTTAATTTGATGCATATAAAAATTTTATTTAATTATAAAATTTTTTTTGTTATAATTTTAGCATTGCATAGATAGGCGGGGCATAAAATATTTAACTTAGTTACTTATGATAATATGAAAGGAACATAATAAAGGAACGAAGTTATTAAACAATTACGAATTCATAAAGGATTAACTCAACGTGAATTAGCCAAAATGTCAGGGTTACAACAATCGACTATTTGTCGAATTGAAAAAGATTGTTCAAAAACAAGTTGAAATAAAATTTTAAAATTACTTGTTGCACTAAAATTAGATGTTAAAAAATTTATTGACAAATTATATACATACAATGAATACAAAGTATGTGAATTTTTATCATTAATTATTGATAACCCCAAAATTCGTAAAGAGCTTGATCAAAATCCACGATTATTAGCATTAAAAGTATTACGAATTTTTACTAATTAAGAAAAAAAGTTAGATAATTTTGTCTTACCTTGCAGTTGAATTAACTATGAAAATAAAATAAAGACCTAACAGGTCTTTTGCGTTTTAATAAACGGTTTAATAAAAAAATGATATAATAATGCTATATATTAATTATTAATTATAGCAATGTGAGGAATAAAAATTGATTTGAGATTATTATTTTATCTTTGATGGTAACGGTAAAGAACAAAATTTACGATGTATTTGTAAAACAGCTACTGATGCTGAACGAGCGTTAGAAGATTGTTATTTAGATAACAAATATAATGCAGATATTATTAAAGCAATTTCATTTTGTTTAATATTTACATTTGATAGTACAACTGATAATTACGAACTAAACAAGCAAGGAACAGAAGACTTTATTAAAAAGTTACCGATTTGTCAACAATGTAATCGTGTTAAAAGCAAATTAGATCGTTATCAACTTTGTTCAGAATGTGAAAGTGAATTAGTTGGTTTGGAAACTTTTCAATGTGATTTATGTAAAAAACATCGTCTTGTTCGAGATGATTTTAATCGCGAATTATTTGGAAAATTATTAGTAAATAATAAAGAATATATAATTTGTTTTAAATGTGCTACACAAAATTTTCAAAAGGATACAAAAACAGAAGGGATGAAAAGATAGTGAATACAATTAAAAATTTATATATTGTTTTTTACACTGATAATGCTGATACTCCTAACCAAGGGAAAGTTGTTAAAGTTTTTACTGATAGTGAACTAGCAAGAAAATATTTGTTAACAAAAGTTAATTTAAATGGAAAAAAAATTACAAAGGATAATAAATGAATTTTAAAAGTGTATGGTTATGTTGGATCTAATGATTCTTATGAATATTCAAAATGAGAAACAACTCAATTTAAAAATATGGTTGGTAATTGTATCCATTGTCATCAATATTTTTTACGAGAAAATAATGCCAATATGTGTAATGAGTGTTTAGGACAAGTGAGGCAGGGCTTAAAAGAATGTGAAGTTTGTCATAATTTTTTTAATCCAGTTGGGATTAAATTTGTTTCAAATGGTGATGTTTTTCCCTCTTTAGCTTGCCAAGAATGTTCACAAATATTATTACAAAATTTAAATGTTAAATAGTTCTTTTAAGAAATAAAATTTTAGCAAAAAGATACCATCAAAATATTAAAATAATATTAATTATTAGGAGTTTTTTTATGTTAAAGTGAAATACTAAAATTTTATTTTATGTACGATTAAGTGTTTTATTTTTAATTTTATTTTTTTTAATTACTGATTTAGTGTTAGCAATAATTAGCCCACAACCTCAATTTCGTGATTTAGGATATGCAGAACGAGTATCAAATTATTATTCGTTTTTTACAACGCAAACTAATTATATTGTTGCTGTTTATTTTTTCATTTATTTATTTGAAAACAAGTTTAAAATTCAAAGTCCTAGTTATTTAATTAAATTAGCTGTGACAACATATATTACAATTACAATGGTAGTTTTTTGACTTGGAATTTTTACAAGTACATAAGATGCTAATCAATACAATGTATATACTTGAATATCGACAATTGTTTTGCACTTAGTAATTCCAATTAGTATGATTATTAGTTATATTTTAACAGCCGGGACTTTTGAATATAATTTAAAACAACATTATAAATTAGCATTATGATTAATTTTAATTTATCCAGTTTGTTATTTTATTGTAATTTTAATTCGAGGAACATTGCGTCATTTAGATAAGAGACCATCTGATACTTTATATCCTTATTTTTTCTTAATGTGTATCAAGAATGGGGATGATTAATTTTAACTTTTTCTTTTATTTGTATTTTAACCTTATTCATTGGTTTACAATATTTATATATTTTTTTAAATAATAGACTTCTTGCATAACCTATTAAAATAATTGTAAATATTTTTAAAAAG
>NZ_RXFY01000085.1:0-4664 GCF_044714355.1 Spiroplasma sp. ald
ATTCCTATAATTTCTATTTTAAATATATTTTATAGGAATTTTAAAATAACTAGGTTATGCAAGAAGTCTAATAATGTTTCTAGAATAAAAACAAAATCAAAAATATTAATATTTATTTTAAAACCTCTAATATTTAATGTAATTAAAAATTGCTTATTATAATATGAAAAAGACATCTCATAATCTTTCGTTAATAATATCTTTGATAATACTATCTAAATGTTCTTTACAAAAAGAAATAATATCATTAATTTCAAAAAAAGGTTACTTCTAGTCCCTGAAAAAATCATTTTGTTGATAATTCAGTTTTATAAAAGAAGTTTTTATTTGAATTATTTAAAAATTTTCTAATTTTTTTGCGACTTAAATTTTTTTATGAAAATCATTAATCTTTATTTTTTTTCTTACTATGTAAAGAAAATTTAGATTTTTTAGGTTTTGATTTAACCGGATTATAAGAAATTTTATCGGCATTATTTGTTTTTACTTGTTTTGTTTTTGTAATTTCAACATTTTCAATATTATTAGTTGTTTTTAAATGTTGTTTTCTAACAAATAAATGTTTAATTCTTTGTCCAAACGATTCTTTGTTTTTATTTTTTTTACTTCGTTTCTTAACTCGTAAGAAATGAAATTCTAATGTTTGTAAAATTTGAATAAAGGCTGAGAAAATTCAATAAATAGCAACCCCAGATGCAATTGAAATTGTAACTACAAAGAAGACAACAATCATTACTCCTTGCATAATAAATTGCCGTTTACGTGCTTTTTTCTGTTCCTTTGTAATAACTCTTGTTTTACGAAGATTTAAAATAGTTGGTAAAATCATCGAAAGAATTTGAATAGGCAAATATACAAATAATAAAGCTAAATAAACATAATTCCCACTAGTAATCATATCTCATGGCTTTTCAATTAAAGAAATTTGCCCAATTGTCGCCATTTTTAATTCTCGTGTTGCTCTAACAACAGTATACATCGCAATTAAAAACGGAATTGATAAAAAAGACGAACCAATTGTGGATAATGGTGAAACTCCTTCTTTGCGATACAACTGCATCATTTCCATTTGTTGCTTTTGTTTTGCCGCTGGATCTTTTGAACCCTTATATTTGGCCTGAATTTCTGCTTGTTTAATTTGCATTAATTGCATTTTGTCTTGATTTCGTTGTGCTTTTCAACTAAACATTAAAGTAATTAAACGCACAATTAATGAAGTTAAGAATAATGCGCCAATAATTCCTGCACCATTATCTAATCCACCAAAACCATAAATTAAATTAACTAAAATTCAAGCAACAGGAAACACAAAACAACCATAAAATGGTGAAGATGTTTTAACAAAAGCATCAGATCATGTTCTAATTGCTAAATATGGATATTCATATAGTTGTCCATTTTCAAAATGAAAAAAGTGTTCTTTCCCAGCATTAGCGTATCCTAAAATAATTTCAAAGAAAACTCCTGGTTTATATACTTTCTGACCAGAAACATCTAAAATTTGGGCAGTCCCATATTTTGTAACCATCATCTGCCCACAACCTCATAACATTGATATAATTAAAAAAAGATACAGGACTAATTTTGTTCATTTCCAGGCAATTGAATATCAAGGTTTTCGTGTTCTTTTCCCATCGGAGAAAATATAATCACGATAGTTCACTATTTCGCCTCCTTTTTACATTTTGATTTGATTTAATAAAATTTCTTTATTAATTAAATAACTATTGTTAAAATATGATTTTCGAACAATAATGATTTGATCATAACCTTCTGTTACTGAAAAATCAAAATTTAACATACTTCGAATTTGTCTTTTTACTTTATTTCTAACAACAGCATTTCCTAATTTTTTACCAACAGATATTCCAAAACGATGATAATTAAGATCATTTCTTTTAAAATAAATAAAATAAGGGTTAGTTTTAATAAAAGAACGATTATTTATTATTTTTTGAAATTCATAATTTTTTTTAACAATAAATTTTTTTTCACATTTCGACACAAATAGAAAAATAAAGTATTTTACCAGCATTTTTAAGCTGATAATACTTTTCTTCCTTTCGCTCTTCTTTTACTTAAAACTTTACGGCCTGAAGCTGATTCCATTCTTGCTCGAAAACCATGTGTTCTTTTATGTTTAATTTTACTTGGTTGTCACGTTCTTTTCATTACTAGCACCTCCTTATGATATAAATTATTAAGAGATCATATAAATAATATCTTAATTAATAAAAAATATCAATTAAAATAATATTTTTTTAAAAATAAAAATGGAGATTGATATGCTTTCTCATCTCCATTTATCTTTTTGCTTATAATAATATTATTTTGTGTAATTTGGTGGTTCTTTGGTAATTGCAATATCATGTGGATGTGATTCTTTTAAACCATTATTTGAAATTTCCACAAACTGAGCTGTTTTTTGCAACATTAGAATATTTTTTGCACCACAATAACCAAAACCGCTCCGTACACCACCAATAAATTGAAATAAAATATCACTTAATTTACCCTTTAATAAAACTCGTCCTTCAACTCCTTCTGGAACTAATTTACGATTTTTATCTTGAAAATAACGATCAGCACTACCTTTTTTCATAGCAGCTAATGAGCCCATTCCCATATATGTTTTATATTTTTTACCTTCAACAATCATTTCTTCACCAGGTGCTTCAAATGTTGATGCAAAAACTGAACCCATCATTACTGCATTAGCACCAGCTGCAAGTGCTTTAACAACATCCCCAGAATATTTAATTCCACCATCAGCAATGACTGGAATTTCTTTTCCTTTACAAACCTCATAAACATCATTAATGGCTGTCATTTGAGGAACTCCAACTCCAGCAACAACTCTTGTTGTACAAATACTTCCTGGTCCGACACCAACTTTAATTGCATTAGCACCAGCTGCAATTAAATCTAAAGTTCCTTGAGCAGTAACAACATTCCCAGCAATTAAATTAATCATTGGAAAAGCTTTTTTAATTTTTTTAACCATATTAATAATACCTTGACTATGACCATGCGCTGAGTCAACAACAATTACATCAACCCCAACGGCAACAAGTTTTTCAACACGTAATAATGTATTTTCATCAATTCCAACGGCTGCACCTACTCGTAATCGTCCTTGTTCATCTTTACAAGCATTAGGATATTCGTCACGATTATTAATATCTTTAATGGTAATTAACCCAATTAACACATTTTTTTCATTAACGATTGGTAGTTTTTCAATACGATTATTTAACAAAATATCTTTTGCTTGTTCTAAATCAATATTTTCATGAGTTGTAATTAAGTTTTTTACAGTCATAAATTTATCCACAGAAGCAGTTAAATCATGACATGCTCTAATATCCCGATTTGTAATTATTCCCAATAATCTGTTTTCTTCATCAACAATTGGTAAACCAGAAATACGATACTGAGCCATAATATTTTCAGCATCCTGAACTGTCATTGTTGGTTTTAATGTTATCGGATTAATAATAAAACCTGACTCGTTACGTTTAACTTTTTCAACTTCTGCTGCTTGTTTATCAATTGATAAATTTTTATGAATAATTCCAATTCCACCCTCGCGAGCAATTGCGATTGCCAATTTTGATTCAGTAACAGTATCCATTGCTGAAGATATAAAAGGAATATTTAATTCAATATTTTTTGTTAGTTTAGTTCTTAAGTCAATCTGATATGGTAAAATATCTGATTTTTGTGGAACTAATAGTAGATCATCAAAGGTATAAGATTTTTTAATTTGCATGTTTGTTCCTCCAAAATATTTAATACAAAAAATTTAATAAAAGAAACATGACCATTAAAACCAATTAACAAACAGTCTTAACAAATTAAAAATAAATTAAGACCTATAGTATTTAATTTAAGGTTAACTGTAGAGACACTAGACCATATTTCTAGTATATATAGGATTATTGTAAGTATCAAGGAAATGGGCGTTGCCCCTAAGTCGCTCCGCGACTTTTACCCCTTTAAGTAAGATGGCGCGTGGATAAACCACCACACCACCTTACTTTTTACTAACAACATTATATACTAAAAATAGCGTAAAAGTCCATTAACCATCGCTAAAATTAATATAGAACTTAACATAATCTTAAATGTAATATCAAAAGCAAACAAATTACCAATATTATTAAATAATTCAGACACATTACTAAATACATGTACTATGCCTTTAATAAAATTATAAACATCTTTCATACGTGGCATCTTATTTACTAATCAAATTGCCGCATTTTCAAAACAACCGCCAATATGAAATAAATCACATTGTTTATATGGTATTTCTCAAATATTACCATTATTAATTTAATTATTTCAATCAGCAGCATTATAAATGCTAAAATTAAAACCTAAAATTGCAATACTATTTTTTTCTGTTAATCTAGTGGTATTAAATCTAATTAAATTAAAACCTTGATATTTTGAATTATCTGTCATATCTAATAATTTTATTGATTGAGTATATTTATCGTTATTAGAAGGCAAAACATCAGTAATATAATCTCAATTTGAATAATAAGAAAAATATTCATTAGACTTCTTGCATAACCTAGTTATTTTAAAATTCCTATAAAATATATTTAAAATAGAAATTATAGGAATCTAAAATTATGAAATTTGATAAATTTGAT
>NZ_RXFY01000086.1:0-4513 GCF_044714355.1 Spiroplasma sp. ald
TTTAAATATATTTTATAGAAATTTTAAAATAACTAGGTTATGCAAGAAGTCTATTATATAAGGAGTTTTTATGTTGAAAGATATTTTTTATATTGTCGAAGAAGAAATGTGCAATAAATGTTGAAATTAATTAGCACAAGCAATAAAAGAAGTTAAAAATAATAACCCGCAAGAAATTAATAATTTAATGTTTTTCAAATATTATTTGAAAGATCAAATTACTGAACTTGCTTCAAAGGTTATTATAATTATTAAATGTAATAATAATTTTTATACATTATTTTGAAAACAAGATTTATTAAAATCAGAGATTAATAGTGATAACGTGGAGTCAGAGTATCTTCCACAAGGTTTAATATTAAATGAACAAATTGTTAATGATGTTATATTAAGCTTAAAAGATAAGAATAATCAACATTATAATTTAAATGATAACAAAAATTTAAATGTTTTAAGTAACAACAATTCAGTATTATTTGATGATAATATGCTAGGTTCATTTCTACCAATTCCCGTTTCTAATGCAGAAGTTATTCAAATTACTAATGTTAAACGAAAAAGTAAACATTGACTTTAAATTTTAGTAATTATTTCTGTTCTCTTATTAACAAGCGGGATTGGTGTTATTGGTTATGAAATGCATCGGCAATCATCTCATTCTAATTTAGTTAATTCTAAAATTATTGTAAGGGATGATAATCCGGTTGGTGAAGTTAAAGATGAAAATAAAGATTTTATTTTAGAAGACAATAATTTTGATGAACAAATTATTGAGGAAGAAATAATTGATATTTCACAATATAGTTATGATTTTACTAAAAATCCGCTGAATTTAATTGAAGTACAGGCATTAGATATTGCTTTAATTAAACCAGAATTATTAAAATTATCAGAGGTTTCCCACCCATTACAAACATTATTAGAAAATAACAAACTAAAAATTACATTACTGCAAGAACCAGAAATGATAAATGATAACGTTGAATATATTATTCTGCTGCAATTAGATGCAATAAATATTAAAAGATATACTGGGCAAGCAGTTTTACATCTTGGTGTTAAGGTCAAACCAGTAGTTGCTTCTGGTGTTATTAATATCAATGGTCTTTACTATTGATGCATGACAAGCTTATTTACCAGCATTAGGGACAAGAATTGAAATTTCCCAAGCCCAAAAAAATAATTTAGCATCGGTACTAAATAAACAATATCGACCAAAACTTGAAGTTACAAATATTTATCAAAACAGTGATCTCAAACACTTAAAAATTAGTTGAAAATTTGTTGATTTAAAAAATAATGAAAAAATTATTAATATTATGCCATATGTTCATGAAGAAGCGTTTGATCAATTTCACTTACAAGGTAATTTTAAATATAATTTAAAAATTAGTTATACTAGTAAAACAAATTAAAAAATGATAAAATACATATTGTATGAATACCTTGCTATAAAATTAAGAGACATAAATTGAGTAATTTAAGAAAATAGATGGAGAATAAAATGCTTAAAAAAGGTAAATCAAATTCATGATATTCAATAATATCATTTTCAATGTTTAAAATCCGCCGTTCAATGGCAGTTTGAGTTTTAGTGTTATTGTCACTTGTTTTATTTGGTGCAATTACAATTAATCTTTTTTTATCTTCAACAAATATTTATGATTTTTTAAAAAATTTTCAATACGGAGTGTTTATTTTTAATAATATTTTATTATTATTGTTTGTGTTGTTAGTTATCATTAAAATTTTTGGTCGAGAATTTGAAGATGGGACATATTTACTTTTAATTTCCAAACCATATTCTCGATTTACTTTATTTTTCTTAAAATTAATTTCACTTTGAATTTTGATTATCTTTTTCTTAGGAACAATTATTTTATTTGCTTTAGGAATTGGTTATATTGGTTATTTAATTAATAATGATCCAGAGTATTTACAAGTTTATCAAAATTTATTATTGAAATTATTTTTATATTCTTTAGCATTATCTTTTTTTGCATCAAGTGGTATTTTATTTGCGGTAACTTTTTTAAATTCACAAGTAGTTTTATTAATTGTTGTTATTTTCTGTAGTTTATTTTTAGTTGGTGGGATGCCATATTCGTTAATTATGAGTTTAGCTAATACAATTGATTTATCATTTGTTGACACCAATATGACTAAGCAGCCTTATCCTGTGCATATTATTAAAAGTACAATTAATTTTAAAAGAAATTTAGAAAAAAAATTAATTAAATATGATAATTTAACTAGCAAAATTTGAGATTTTTATAATTCGTGAGATTATGATGATTTAGATAAAGTTTTTAAAACGCGAGACTATGAAAATATTACAAGTGATCCTACTTTGCGAATTAAACGATTAGAATTTTATCAATCATTAGGTTTAACAAAACCAAAAGAAGCTAGTTATACAATTAGCCAACTTAATAAGTGAGATAAAATAACAAAATATAAATATGATAATAAGGATGAAACCATTTTTGAAATTATTAATAAAGTTGGCGGAAGTAATCTTCAAATGAAAGTAAACTTTGCGACAAATTTCTTTTTCAAATCACCAGGAGAATTAGATTCAAATAATGAAATTCACCAAGAATTACTTGATGCTATTAACTTTATTGGAAGAAGTGCAAAATCGTGAGACTTGTATCTTAGAACAAATGATTTAAATGGAAATTCATTATTTTACTTTGATTTAAATAAATCCTATTATAGTTTATCATCATCTGATAGTAAAGTAGGAACAGAAGAACGAAAGTTATCTGAGCCAAATGGATTTAATCCAGTAAATGTTTTTCGTTCTGAATTTGCTCGAACTGGGATATCAACAGTTGATTCAGAATATGATAATGGTACTGAGTTTCAAGATTGAATTCTTAATTATTTTGGCGCCGAAGATAGAATTGAAGATGGTTTTGAAATTAAAACACTTTATGTTTTAAGAGAAATTGAAATTAATATTTTAAAAAAAATAATGGATTATAAATTACTTGAAGGTGTACCAATTAAAATAAATACCGAATGACAAAAATATGATGATTTAATTCAAACTTATGAATTAATTTCTAAAATTAATATTATTGAACATTGAAATCAAATTTGAACAAGTTCTTTATCATATGTTCCATTTTGATTTGAACCATTGCAACGAAGTAATATTGATTTTAGTGTTCAAAACAATTATTTAATGAGTTATCAAGATTTTCCAATAGCATTACAACAAGATAAAAAAGTTGACCTTGATGTACCACCATTTTTAAATATTAATTTATTGTTATATGTTTATTTAGGAATATCTGGTTTATTTTTAATTAATGCTTATTTAATTTTACGTCGCAAAAATATTACTTAAGGCAGGGGAAAGGAGATGTTAAAACATGAATAATAATACATTAGTACTTAGCGATGTGGCAATTGCTTCGCGTAATTTTAGCAAAAAGTTTAAAAATAGTATTGTTGGTCCATTTAATTTTAATGTTAGTCGTGGAAAATTACATGCCATTTTAGGTGCTTCTGGAAGTGGAAAAACAGTTTTCATTAAATCTTTAATTGGTGGTTTAAAGGGATTTCATGGTGATATTACAATTTTTGTTAAAAAAGCAACAAAAATTAGTATGAAAAAAATGATTGGTTATGTTCCTGAGTTTGTTACTTTTCCTGAAAATATTAGTTCTTATAATTTTTTAAAATATTTAGGAAAAACAAATGGTTTACGAGGGAAATATCTTCGTGACCGCATTGAATATTTAATGAAATCATTAGAAATTTGAGAACACCGTGATAAAGATGTTAATTCATTTTCATCAGGAATGAAAAAAAGAGTAATGATTATTCAAGGTATTATTCATGATCCTGAAATTTTAATTTTAGATGAACCAGAAGCGGGATTAGATATTAATAATCGAAAAAAAATTATTTTTTACTTAAAACAATTAACACTTCGCGGTAAAACTGTCTTTTTTTCATCCCATTTACTAGATGAAATTAAAGACTATATTGATGAATTTACAATGGTAATGAATGGAACGCAAATTTATACGGGGCAATTAGCTGCCTTTAATATTAAAAATAGTTATTATCTAGTGACTAATAATCCTCAAGCAATGATTCATTATTTTAATTCAAACCGAGTACCAAACTGATATGATCGAGCAAATAATTCGTTAAATTTTGTTTTAAATTCACCATTACATTTATATTATGTTACTCAATATGCATTAAAAAAACAAATTAAAATTACTAAAATTAGTGAAGTTGAATTTTCATTTGATTTTCTATTACAAAAATTAAATATTACGCTACCTCCTAATATGACTACTAATCGTAAATTATGAAAGAAACAGTTGAAGAAATAACAACAAGGTTAATTAACCAGCATAAATTTTAAATGTAATTATGTAACAAAATTAAAGAAAATAATCTTTAAAAATATTTTAATGGGCATTAAAGTATTTTTTTATTATGTAAACTGTAAAACGAAACGCGCTAAAACAACTCTTATTAAAGG
>NZ_RXFY01000087.1:0-4521 GCF_044714355.1 Spiroplasma sp. ald
TTATCAAATTTCATAATTTTAGATTCCTATAATTTCTATTTTAAATATATTTTATAGGAATTTTAAAATAACTAGGTTATGCAAGAAATCTAATGAGAGCCTTGACCATATCTTAAAATTATTTTCTTAATTTTATTAAAAAATATGTTAATATAAAAATATAAGATTTTTTTCTACTTGCATTTACAATTTACATTAAAATAAATAAAAAATGTTATTAAATAACATTTTTAAAACCACGGCTCAAATGGTACATCAAAGCCAAATCAACCATTAATTAAGTCATGAACTGCTTCTATATTAAAATACAACATTACAATTGTTATAACTGCTAAAACTAAAAGTACTAGCACAACAATTAAAACTATTGCTCAAACTGGTAATTTTCGCTTGCTTGTTTTTTCATCATATTGAAATGGCATTTTTGTTGCATCAATTTTACCCAAAACATTACTATTATTAAAACCATCTGATGAAGCAAAATCAGGTGATGAACTAAAACTTGGTGCTGCATTAAAATCTGGTGTTGGTCCAAAATTTGAATTTCCTTGGCCAAAATCATTTTGACCAGAAAAATTAGCACTACCAAAGTCATTTGTTTGATTAAAATCATGGTTTGCCCCAAAAGGAGTTCCCTCATTAAACGTATCATCAAAATTATCATCAAAATCTTTATTGATTCCCTGTTGTTGTTTCATCAAATTTGGATTCATAATTGCGTAATGATGACCCGAATCTTGCGAATACTGTCTTTTATTAAAATTAGAATCTTGATCAGCAAATTGTTGCTCTACTTCTGGTCCTGCCATTGGAGGATAAGTTAACATTCCGGGATATTGTGACATTTGCGGATAACCCATCATCATTGGAAATTGTGGCATCATTGGATAAGGGAACATTTGCGGATAACCCATCATCGGATTATATGCCCCCATTCCCATCGCATTCATTGGATTAGGCATAATAGGCATAACAAATGGTTGATAAATAATTGGTTGATAAATTGGTTTATTATGTTGCGGTTTAACTTCTGTTCCATTAATTCCCAAAGTTTTTGAAATGTAAGAAGAATTAAAAGGTGGATTAGTTTTTGTTTTAAAATCGTTTGGATTACCAGGAACTCTAATTGGTTTTGTTAGTGGTGTTACTGGTGCGTTTTGGTTTAATAAATTATCATTGCCAAAACTATTGTTATTTTCAAACGAATTAAAATGATTTTCATTTCCACCACTAAATTTTGGATCATTATTATTCATGCTATACCCCTCCATATCAATATGCCCACTTTTCTTATAAATAAATTATATCACATATTTAAGTAAAATTAAAATAAACTATTGTCATAATTATTAGAAAGGTATATAATTGTTTACCATTTTATTTAAGTTTAATACCTTGTTTGTTGTTTTTTACTTTGCAAATATTCTTGATCTTTTTCATCAACTTCATTAAAAATATAATAACGATGTTTGTATCAAAATAAATATAAAATAATACCTACAATGATAGCTGAAATTAAATCATTTAACCCTAATAATATAAAATAATAAATATTACTTTGGTCTGTGCCATCCGATAATCCATGTGCTAAGAAATATTCACATAACATTAAAATTGGTAACACAATAAAAGCACGAAATGAAGAGCATAATGCTGCTTTTCGTGCGTTATTCATCCCTTGAAATAACGAAACACCTAAAAATGAAATAGCAGCACAAGGATAACTCATTAACATTAAAACTGCTATTCACCGATATTCATCAACTAAATCAGCAGGAAAAGCAAAAGCCATTAACAATTGTGGCCCAAGAGCAATAAATAATAATAAAGTAAAAAGTAATCAACCACTAATAATTGCTAATCCATATCAACAAGTTTGATACATTCGTAAATATTTTTTTGCTCCATAATTATACCCAATAATTGTTTTCATCCCTTGTGCAATCCCTAATGCAATTGCAGTAAAAAAAGCAATTCAAGGACTTATCCCACTATTAAATAATTGGAAGTATGGTAAACCATATTGCTGGCGTTGAATAAATTGTCCTGGTAATGATGAAATAATTATTGATGATAAAATTGAAACTAAAACAGCACCTAAATTATTAATAAAAGATGAAAAACCTAATCGAAAAATTTCTTTAATTGTGGTAGTATACATTATTTTGAGGTTTTTAATAAAATTAAGTAATTAGAAACAAATTAAGTTTCGCTTATGACTAAATGATAACAAAATTTATAAAAAATTCAACTTTTTTTAAAAATATAATTTTTAGTTGAATAAATAATTTATAAATTTATAAAATTTGACACACTAAAAAATACTTTTTAAAATTATTACTAATTTTAAAGGTTTTTTTATTTTTTATAAAAATAAAAATTGCTTTTTAGATTGATTTAAATTATATATATTAAATTCAATTTTTTCTTTATTATTTTTATTAGTTTTATCAACTTTTTCATCATTAATTTGATTATTAAGTCTTAACATTGAAGCAACTAACATATTGATAAATGTTTCTTTACAATATATTTTCGCGCCACGCCCTTTAACAGCCTTAATATAGTGTGATATATCACCTTCCATGTGACAACCAATATTATATTCTAACGCTTGATTTTTAATTCCTTCTTTATTATTTTTAATTAATTCAATAGTTTCTAATAAAAATTTCTTTTTATTATCAATAACATAGGGCAAATGAAACATTAAAAAATCTAATAATGCTTCATAATTTCCAGTAAAAAAATATATTTTTGATAATTTATATTTTAATCTATGAATTCGGTTTTTCTTACGATTTGGAAATAATTCTTTAAATCTTTTTACTAAATGAAATTTATCTAAACTATATGATACGGTGTTATTTTTATATTTTGCTTTTACTGTGCTNTATAAACTTTTTTAATTTGTTTTTCGCCATCACTTAATATTAATATTTTAGTATCTTCATTGATATCATAAGTATCCATTGATTTAAAAATTTTATCAATAAAATTATCAATATTAGATTTATCATTTTTATTCTTATGATTTTTATTCATCATTTGAAAAACGCCTTTTTTCTTTTTCATTTTTTTTCTAGTTTTTGTTGATTTTTCTTCATCAACACCAACATGCATAGTTGAAGCAAATATTTTATTTTCAACTCTTTTTTTATTTTCTCTCATAGGTTCAAAAGCCCCATCAATTTGAATATATAAAACATTATTTGGAATTTTAATTTTATTGTTATTTTTATTACTAATGTAATCGNTTTCTTCTAAATCGGCATTTTTAAAAATATTAGATATTGTTCTTTCACTAATATTAGCGTTTTCAACAGTATCTAAAANANNNTNTAAAATATCTTTATATCTTTTTCCATCACCCATAAATGAAGTAATTTTATTTATTAAATTCTGTTCATTTCTTTGGTATTTTTTTAAACCTAATTCTTCATCCAAAGGATAGCGGTTTATATATTCATTTTTTTCTTCATCATATTTAACATATCTTCGTCTTTTTAAAGGTATATCTCCATCTTCTGTTCTAATTGTTTTTGGTATTTTTGATACAACCTTATATCCTTGTAATATTTTTCCCTGTTGATATAATTTAAATATCTCATTATCTCTTTCAATTAAGAAATTTTTAGTTTCATTGTTTGTTTCTATTATTTTATCTTTTTTATAATCTTCTAATAAATTTTGTTTTAATTCCATTTTATAATTTCCTTTCTTAATTAAAAAAATATTTTAAATTATGCTAGTTAATAAATTATGATATTTAATACTTAATATTATTTTATCAAAATGGGAGTACATGAAAAATGCAGGATTTTACAAAAATTAATAACAAAAAACGAATTACTAGTTATGAACATTTAAACAAAAAATATGATTTGAATTTTAGTGACTATAATTTTGGCTTTGATTGAGAAGTATTTAAAGAATTTGTTGGTGATAGTTATGCCCGATATTTTACTTCGCCAACTTTTTTTAAATTTGTTTCAGCGGGGCGTGGTACTAATAAAACATGAAATCATTTAGCCGAAAAAATATTTTTTGCTTGTAATTTTACAGATGTTTCATCTAATATTTTACGAAGATATGCCAACACCCACGAAGATACTACATTTGGTGATACAATTAATGTCTGTAATTATCTATATGATAAATATGGAATTGATATAGGACCCGACAATGAAAATGGTATTGTTTGACCTAAAAATGTTAAAGAAGGCGGCGAGATTGTTTTTCCTAGTGGTGTGAGAATTGCTTTTGTTGGTTATGCTAATGGGAACAAAATTATGGGAAAAGTTGGTAAAGGTAGCGGTATTATATCGGCGTGAACAGATGAAATGATACATGCCGAAGAAAAAGAAATCTTAACTGATAAAGAATTAGATAAAAGATATAATAATTTAAGAGTTTCAATGTTTCGTTCTAAAAGTTTAAAAGTATCTTATGAAAAATATACCGATGAAAATAATAATGAACAATATAATCTAGATAATCCTATCGCGGTAAAAGAATTAT
>NZ_RXFY01000088.1:0-4407 GCF_044714355.1 Spiroplasma sp. ald
AGATTCCTATAATTTCTATTTTAAATATATTTTATAGGAATTTTAAAATAACTAGGTTATGCAAGAAGTCTAATATTTAAAATCACGTTGTTCATTAATAAATTCTGCTAACTCAACTAAAAAAGCCAAAATTCGTTTCTCAAATGTTTCATTATCATTTAAGTTAAATTTTGTTAAAATATGCTTATCTAATTTTTTTTGGTTTTCTAACAAATAATTAAAAGTATTGTTACTTAACATTTTTGCTAATCTCCTTTGCAGTTCTCATTTGTCCTAAAATTGCTTTTGCATTAGGAACTTTATCATATTTCTTTACAATTTGCCCTGTTAACGAAGCAATTATTCGTTCTGAAGCAAATGGGTCACGTGGGTCATAAATTCAAGCATTATTAAAAATTGTTTCTACATTTTCTGCACCCATTGTCCCAATAACAATAGCATGAAAGCGATTCCGACGCTGTTTTAATAAATTTATCTTTGTTATTAAATCAGGTGATAAATCAGAAGTTAAAAAATCACTAATTAATAACAAATCAGCATTAAAATATTCATTACTATCCATTACTATTAAAGTATGTTCTAATGCTGGCTCAACATCTGTATCCCCAGCAAAACTTTTTGACAAAAATTCAATTAATTTTGGTAGTGAATCTTTTAAAGAAGATAAATTATAAACATCTAAACTTTTAGAAAAATTAATCATGTAGCAAGGGCGATGCTCTGCTAAAGCAATTTTTGCAATTGCTAAAGCAAGAGCTTTGTTAATTTGTTCGGGACTACCTCGCATTGAAGAAGAGGTATCAATTGATAAAATGATTGGCCCTTTTTCTTCAGGAACATATGTTTCAATTGTTCGTAATTTAATTTGTTCTTTGGGAACTTTATCTTGTGATAAAAATTCAAATGTTGTTAATTTGCCCTCAATATATTTTTTATAAAAAATATATTTTAAAACTGGATCTTTTAATAAAACTAATTCGGCGGGAAACATATGTTCTAAATCTTTAGATTCAGTTGCTCCAATAATTTCTTCTGGTGAAGAACCAATTGGTTTTCATTCATAATCCATTACAATTTCTTCTAAAATTCGTTGTTCAATTAAATTACTTTCACCTTGAAAACGCCCTAATAATGTTGCAATTTCCATAATTGCTGGATTAGTTTCCAAAAATTTTGCAAATTTATCAATGACTGACATATTAACACCTTTTTTTAATTCTACTGGATTTCATATTTTGCCAAAAAAGTTTCATACTGTTTTTAATAAACTATTAGCTTTATTATAAATTTCCACTTTATTATATAAATCTTGCATAAACTTTGTTCTTAATTCTTCAATTTTTGCAAAACGATAATCATTAATTCTTTTAATTAAAATAGATTCTCAAATTCCAATAAAATCACGAAATAACATATTTGGATTATTGTTTTGTTTTTTATTAAATTCATAACGATAATAATTTAGCCGATCATAAAATGGTGAATTAACTTTAAATAAAAAATCTTGTGTTGAAGCATAATTCTTTTTTAAACCATCATAACCATTAACTTTAATCCAATGAAATAAATAAATTTCTTTTTCGATATTTGAATCTAACTTAATTTTCATAATTTCATTTTCAATTTGATGATCATAAAAATTATTAACAGCTTGGTCAAACATTTCACTTAATCACCGATTCGTTGTTTTCATCAGAGCAAACCTTGGATTAACTAAATCCGTATTTTTTAATGCTGTTAACTTACTAGCTAGTTGAACTCCCGCTTTTTGCTCTAAATATGGATTCACATTAAATCCTCCCTTGTTTTACTCATTTAATTTTTTGTTAATTGTTCAAAATTACTATTATTTATTTTTTTGCTCTGAATTTGAAAATTGTTCTAATTCTAACCAATTTTCATTAAAATTTATTTTATTATCACTAAAGGCATTATTAACTGCCAACATAAAACGTTCTTTAAAAAAGAGGAAATTTAAAGATAATAATCGTTCTTTTTCATCCGGAAAAGCAGTTGTTAAACTATCAATTTCTCGTTCAACAGCTAAAATTCTTTTTTCAAGTTTTGAATTATTATCCACTTTTGAATTCTTAATTTCAATTTTAATTTCTTCATTTGTTTTAATAATTTTAAAAGTACTATCATTAACATAACTAATCTCTGTTTGCAAAACATCTGCCATATTATCTAAATCTTCACCATAATATAATTCAATTAATGTGGGTTGTGTCTTATTATGACGAGCATCAATAAAATCTTCAACACGAATAAAACAAATTGGATACTGTTGATTTTTTCAAAAAATTCGGTGAAATGTTCCTTGTAATTTTCTATCAAAAACATCCAAATATTCACTTTTGCGACTATTAACTTCTTGAATATCTTCATACTGAGCTGATAATTCTTCTAATTCTTTGCTTAAATGATTCTTTTTTTCACGAACATCATACGTTAAAGCATCTAAATAAAATTCATTAAAAATAGCATTATATGTTTCTTCTTGTTGTTCATCATCTCAAATACAATATGGAATGACTAACCAATCAGCTTTATCAACTGTATCACGACCATTATAAAATGCTGAAGCTTTCATTAAATGAGCAATCTTCTTTCAACGACGATCTGAAATATAATATTCACCTTCAGTCGCAATATACATTGCTTTTCGAAATCGAGAAATAAAATCAAAAGTTACTGGTGTTATTTTAATCTTATTAATTTCTTTTCGTCATGTATCATATTCTTCATGTGTAATTTGTAAAGCTTCATCAACTTTTACATCTAATTCAGTTACTCCAGCAATCATATCATTAAAGTTTTCTTCGTCTTTTAACCCTTGTGCAATATAACGAATAATAAAACGGTCATATAACGCTTCAAGACCTTGTCCTTCTGCTGGCAACTCATTTGACGCTGAAATTAATAATTTCATTGGCACTTTTATATCTACTCCAGCATTACGAAAAATCTTTTCATTAATAATTGTTAATAAAGTATTTTGAATTGATGGTCCCGCTTTTCAAATTTCATCTAAAAAAACAATTTCAGCCGTTGGTAAATATTTATCAATTAAGCGCTTATACACTCCTTTTTGTAAATCTTCAATTGAAATTGGTCCAAAAATTTCTTCTGGTGTTGAAAAACGATTCATTAAATATTCAAAAATAGTACCATTTTTAAAAGCATGCTTTAAACGACGTGAAACTAACGATTTAGCAATTCCGGGTTTTCCTAAAAGAAAAATTGATTCACCACTTAGCATCGCTAACATTGCTAAATTAAAAATTTCTTCTTTTTCATAAACATTTTGTTGTAATTGTTTGGTTAATTCTTCTAATCTTTCTGTAAGTGTCATCATTTTCTTTTTTCTCCTAAACTTCTAAATTAATTCTTCGTTTAACATCATCTGATTTAACAATTAAGAGACATGCTCCAACAATTCAAATAGAAGTAATTATTAGAACCAAAACAATAAAAACTAATAATCAAATATTAATTGGTTCAGTGGGATTTCCTTTAATACTTCCTAGAATCAATAAAATTGCACATAAAATTTCAACAAATAAAAAATATAAAATTGCTAACATAATATAAGCAATACCTCATCCATAAATAGCACCCGCAGTTCGGACCATTGTCATCGGAATAAAATATAATAAACTAAATAATAAACTAAGAAATAAAAACCCATAACTTAAAAGGTCTTTAACATAAATCTCAGCAAAAAATTTAATATTTGGATCAAGATAATTACTTAAAGCAACTAAAATTGCCTTTTGACCAATAAAATAAGCTAAAACAATTGCTACTAATTGTCCAAAAATAATAAAACTTCGTCCCACTCGTTCAAGTGGACTATCCCAAAACATTTGTCGTTGTGAAAAATCATTGTGCTGAGTTGGTGACAAATAACTAAAACGTTTCTGCTCCTGTTTAGATAATTCTTTAACTTCCTCCTCATATTTTCGGCGTTCTTCTTCAGTATCAAGCAACTCTAAATCTGGAAATTTACTTCCATATGTTGGCTTATTTTTAAACATTCTGTTCCCCCTTTGGTATTTAACCCTATTTTAATTTGTGTAAACATTTTAACATTTTCCCTAAATTTAGGCAATTAAATTATTTTTTTCCTATTTTTTAACAATCAAAATATTTGATATTGTTCTCTCAAAATATTTTGCTCCAAAACTTGTTACTTTAATATAATATCAATAATTACCTTCTTCTAAAAAGACATCATTAGCATCTAATTCACGATTATCTTCAGTCAAAATAACAACATTAAAATATTCACGGAAATTTACAATAGACTTCTTGCATAACCTATTAAAATAATTGTAAATATTTTTAAAAAGATACTAATAGCAAATTATAATTTTAATTAATTATGTCTTTTATTTAAAAATT
>NZ_RXFY01000089.1:0-4340 GCF_044714355.1 Spiroplasma sp. ald
ATTCATTACTTTTCCTATTTTAGAATAATTAGGTGTGCCATTTTTCTTTTTAAATTTTTCGGATTCTAAATATTCTTTTAAATCATGTCTTTCTACTAAATTAAAATGTTTAAATTTTTTCTTTTCTTTTTTCATAAGACAACCTAGCCCTTTCTATTAAAATAGTTATACAATAAAAATTAAAATTTTGTTGACAATCTGTTAAATGATGGTAGAATAGTGATGTAATTTAATACAAGTAGAATTTACTAGCCCTTAATCGCTTGTTTAAAAATTACTAAAATTAGAGACTTGAAAAAGTCTTTTTTTAATTTATTTTACTTTTTTATATTTTTTTGTAGAATGGTGATGACAAAAAGAGGTAAAAAAGATGGCAAAAGTAGATAAAAAGTGATGAATAATTGCAAATTTAACAAAAATAAAGCAAAAATTAACAAAATTTGATGAATATTGTAAAGAAAATAATATCAAACTTGCCACAAAAGAAACCTTATTAATCTTTTGCAATTTAGAAGAAGATGAATATAATGCCTTAAAAGACAGTAATTTATTAGCATTTAATGAACTTAAAATGAAAATAAGAATATTAGAAAATAATATAAAATTACATCTCTTAAACGAAACTAAAAAAAGGGGGTTATCAGTATATGCACAGTATTATGGTCGTGAAAATGAAACTGAAATAAATTATACTCCCCCAGTAATTAACATAACAGATGGGAAAAAGATATAATGGCAATGTTATATGAATATAGTTATCTTAATAAGATAGTAATTATTTTATTAGAAAATACAGAGTATATAGCAGATGAGATTAATTTAGCGGGTAGTCGTAAAGCGGGTAAAACATATTCTATTGATGAATTAATAGCATTATTAAGTTGTGTTGTATTAGCGAATAAAGATAAAAAAATAGCAATATATATGGTTTTAGATTAAATAGTGCTGATACTGCTGAAATGCAACAAGATATTCAAGATGCCTTAGATAAAGTTGGTTTAATACTTAATCCTACTAAAAAATGAAAAGGCGGTCATTATCAATATAATGCTCGTTTTAATAAACCTACTTGAACATTTCCTAATGGTAGTTTTATTAAATTACAAGGTGCTAGAAAAAGTAATTCATCGCAAGTATTAGGTAAAGGTACAGCACGAGCAAATGGTGCTGATTTATGTATTATTTGACTTGAAGAAGCAAATGAATTTAGTAAATCAGAAAAAGAAGCTATTATGCAAGCAGTTCGTGATTATAAAAAATTAATATTAATTACTAGTACTAATCCAGATAGTATTTATCAAGATCATATCGATTATATTAATAAATTGTTACCCTTTAATCGTAAAGAATTAGAAAGTAATGGTGAACAAATATCTAAATTAATAGTTCCAGTATTAGATCCTAAAACAGGTCAAAAAGCATATGATAAAAAAGTAATTAATCATTATACTAATTATTTAATTAATAAAGATAATTTAAATTATGATGAATTAATGAAATTATATGAATTAAAAGCAGAATGACCTAAAAAATATGAGGTCTGAGGAATTGGGATGCCAGGTGCATTAGATGGATCTATTTTTGCTAATTATTTATTTAGTAAATTATATGATTTTGAACCAGTTAATTTTAAAGCAGGTTTAGATTTAGGTTATGCAGATAGTCCATTAGGACATGCTACTCATGCTATTTTAATGGGATTAGATAGAGATTATAAAAAAATGACACCATTAATGGAATATAAACATAGTAATGCTGAAATGATACATAAAGATACAACTAAGATTTTAATTGAAATAGTACACTTTTTTATAACTGCTTCTATAAAATGAGATTATTTACAAGATGGTTTAGATGTAAATGTTGACTATGGAAATGGTGGTTTAGTTTCTATTGATACATTAAATAATATTCGTAGACAATATTACCCTGACCATAATTGATTAAGATTTAAACCAGTAGTAAAAGATGTTTGATATCGAACTGATAGAATTGATGCTATAATCATCCTGCTAAATAAGAATTATTTACAAATTAGTCAACGATTAACACCAGAGTTATTTAAGGATATGTTAAAAATGGAATGAAGAAAACCACCTGCAAATAAATCTACTTATAAATTAGAAGATAATAAATTATTTGATGATGGTTTTGATGCTATGACTTATGCTGTTATGGATATAATGGAATATTTTATAAAAACATTAGATAATCCATTTTAATAAGTAAACAATTCAGAAAGCGAGGTTAAAATTATGGCATTTTGAAATAAAAATAACTATGTAATTGATTTAGATAAAAAGAATTATAAAGAATATATATTATTTAAGTGAGATAGATTTATGAGTGGATTTACTCATTTATGATGAGCATTACTTTATAATACATTTTTTGCATTAGGTTGAACCTGAGCAGTTAAAAGTGGTCAATTTGATGGTTTTAGTTTAGATAGTATTATGTCATCAAGTAATATTATTGGTTTAGGATTTGGACATATTACTTTATTAGGTATTCAAGGTTTATTAATGTTTATTGGCCGTAAACCTAAAATAGATAAAAATATTAAATCACAAGGTAATCATTTAATTAGAAAAAGAAAATTAGGTATTATATTTATTATTTTAGGGTTAATGCCTTTAATTATTTGATCTATTGGTAGATTAATTATTATCTTTATGTGTAAAGCATATTTAAAAGCAAATGGTAGTTATGAAAGAACTGAAAATAAATTTATTAAAGATTTAGAAATTAAAAAAGTTGATAAAGATACAGCAATAGAAACTGTTTCGCAATTTGCAGAAAAAATATTGAAAGGAAAAGATTAATTATGGCAAAAAAACAAATTAAAAAAAATGTTGAAAAAATGCGAATGGACAAAAATATATGTTGAATGATAATTGATGGTAAAGAATGTTTTAAAAAAGTAAGTAAAAATTGAAATGGTATTGGTGTTCCTGCGTGTGAAGAACATACTAAAATATTCCAAGAATTAATGAAAGAAACTTATGATTATGGTGTTAATAATCAAAAAGAATATTTAAATCAATATGAAAAAGGTTTTAAAGATGGTATTGAAGAAACTAGAACTGAAATTAAGAAAAAATATCCACAAGTTTACAAAAATTAAAATGATGGTATGATGGTGACGATAGTTTTTGAAATTTTCTATAAAAAAATAATGGAGGGATTAAAGTATGTCAAACTTTAAATATGATTATAAAGAAAATATGACACAAGATGAAATTAATGCTTTATTAGAACAAAAAGAAAAACAAGTATTATCTAGTGTCTTACCAAATGCAGAAACTCGTATTAAAACTGAAACAGAAAAACAATATGAAAAAAAATTAATAGTTATCAGTCAAAAATAAAAGAATATGAGTTATCACAAGTACCACAAGAAAATCGCAAATTAGTTGAAGAAATATTAAATAGTGGTAAAGATATGGAATATATTAAAACTAATTTTAAAGATTTAGTTGAGAAAAAACCTACATTAGATATGAAAAATCTAATGAATGGTGGAATTCAAATTAAAGATGAAAATATGTTTATTGAAGAATTATCACAAAAAATAAAAGAAAATTTACAAGATAATCATAATATTCCTATTAATGAAAGAATTAAAAACTTAGTTCAAAAAGAATATCAGAAAGGAAAATAAAATATGGCATCAATTATAGGATTACATGAAGGATTTGTTATTGGTAATGGTGTAGCAAATTTAACAAAAGAAGGACATTTATTATTATCAGCACAAGAAATGCGAGTAAAAGATATTTTATCAAACCCTGATTATTATACATTTCATCGTTTAACAGCAACAGCACAATCAAGTCCTAATATGGAAAGTGCAGATTATGCAGTTGCAATTTATACAATACCTGAACGATTATTTTATGGTGATTCAGAATGAAATCACGAAAAAGGTAATCCAAAACAAAATCAAAATGCTAAGCGCGGTCGTTTAGTAATTGATCATACTATTGGTTTAAAAACACAATGAAGAAGATTTGATTTATCTCGTTTAAAAAATACTGACCCATCATTACGCGGTGAATTAGTAGCAAAATGAACAGGTTCAATTACAGAAAATATGATGTTTAATTTAGAATTATACTTTTTAAAAGGTGTAATTGATAATTATATTGCTAGATCTAAATTTAATAAAGATTATGCTTTTATTTATGATACAACTAAAATTAAAACTCAACAAGATGCATTAGATTTAATAGACTTCTTGCATAACCTAACCTATTAAAATAATTGTAAATATTTTTAAAAAGATACTAATAGCAAATTATAATTTTAATTAATTATGTCTTTTATTTAAAAATTTA
>NZ_RXFY01000009.1:0-20465 GCF_044714355.1 Spiroplasma sp. ald
TTTTCTTTTTTCTTACCTTGAATTTGTCTAACTTTTTGATAAATTGATAAACCAATTCATGCAAAAATCCCTAATATAATAACAACACTAAATATTGTTGTTAATCAACCTGGCATAACTTATTCCTCCTAAAAATCTAATTTCGCGGCACGCTTCGCGTGTTCGCTACGCTCAAAATAAACCATATTGAATAAATTATCCGCTAATAAATTACGCGGATAATTTATTCATCTTCTTTTACATTATTAATTACAATATTATTTACCATATTAATAACATTATCTTTTCCATACTTTTTCACTAACGACCGCAAAATAAAATATTGCTTTGTTTGCATAATTTCAACCCCTTAAAATTTTTAAAAAATTAACAAATTCATAAATATTTTTATACAAAGAGTAAAAACCAAAAATACAAAATGTATGTGGTTTCTACAAAATTGGATTGAAGGTGGTATTTCACAACAAAGTATTTTTTACACTCTATGTCATGAACTTGGACATTTGCTGCACTATCGTTATAAATTAGATTATAAAATTAATGTGATTGAACAATTAAAAACATTTTTATTAAAAAAAATTAATAACTTTCACCAGCAACAAAGTTTAACAAAAGAAAAGATTTTTCAATTATTTTATCTTAATAAATTTTCATTTAAAGATAATTTTGAATTGTTTGCGGAGGGATTTGTATATTGACTTTTAACAAGTGATGCTTTAAAAACAAAATAATGAGAATTTTGACATGGGTTTTTAACATCTTATTTGCCAAGTTTAAGTTAATATTAAGTAGTTTTTGATAAAGTAAATTTCTTTACTAATTTGTAATTTTATTTTGATTATTTGTTAAAACAATTTATAATATATTAGAATAAAATAGAAAAAAAGAGGAAAGTTATAATGGCATTACAATATAAGCGAGTTTTACTAAAATTATCTGGTGAAGCATTAGGGAATTCTGATGATTTATATGATGCGAAAAAAATTTATGATATTGCAAAACAAATTGTTAAATTACAAAAAGAAGGATTACAAATTTCTATTGTTGTTGGTGGTGGTAATATTTGACGCGGTAATCGTGCTGACACAATTAAAATGAATCCAATTAGTGCAGATTATATGGGGATGTTAGCAACAGTAATGAATGCTTTAGCATTAGAGGCTGTATTAAAAAATGAAGGTAGTCAGAATGTTGTTGTAACTTCAAAAATTCAAATTCCGGAAGTTGCTTCACCATATTTGTTTAAAAAAGCAAAAGCTGCTTTAGAAAAAGGAGCAATTGTTATTATGGCTGGAGGAACTGGCCAACCAAAGTTTACAACTGATACAGCAGCAACAATTAGAGCAATTGAAATTGATGCAGATGTTATGTTAATGGCAAAAAATGGGGTTGATGGTATTTATGATAAAGATCCGCGCCATAATGCTGATGCAGTTCGCTTTGATAATATTAGTTTAAATGAATTGCAAAAAAAACAATTAAAAGTAATGGATTTAACAGCATCTAGTTTAGCAATGGAAGATGATGTTAAAATCGTTGTTTTTGATATTAATGAACCAGATAATATTTATAAGGCAGCACATGGTAATGCGCGTTCAACAATTGTTACAGGAGGGAAAAAATAAATGTCGCAAGAAGTTATTAATCAAACAAAAGAAAAGATGGAAAAAGTAATCATTTCATTTGAAAATGAATTAATTAAAATTCGTACTGGTCGTGCCAATCCAAATATGTTATCACATATTATGATTGATTATTATGGAACACTAACACCAATTCAACAATTGGCTAATATCATGGTGCCAGAAGCACGACAATTAGTTATTAAACCATATGATCGTTCAATTATTAATTTAATTGTAACAGCAATTAATAAAGCAGATTTAGGTTTAACACCAAATTCAGAAGCAGATTTAATTCGGTTAAATATTCCTCCGCTAACTGAAGAACGTCGTAAAATGTTGGTTAAGGAAATGTGAAAAGCTAGTGAACAGTTTAAAGTAGCAATTCGGAATGAACGACGAGATAGTAATGAACACCTTAAAAAAGATTCTGAATTAACTGAAGATGATAAAAAATATTATGAAGGGGAAGTTCAAAAATTAACGGACCAATTTATTAAAAAAATTGATGAAAAAGCAACTCTAAAAGAAAAAGAACTAATGGAAGTTTAAAACTTTCATTTTTTTATGACTCTCGTTATAATTAACAAAATGGGGAAGAAGGACATAAGGCATGAAAATACCACAACATATTGCAATTATTTTAGATGGTAATGGTCGTTGGGCAACTAAGCAAGGTTTAGAACGAACAGCTGGCCATGAAGAAGGAGCAAAACGGATTAAAGATGTCGCATTAAAAGCAAATGCTCTTGGTGTTAAGTATTTAACGATTTATTGTTTTTCAACTGAAAATTGAAAACGAAGTGCACAAGAAGTTGCATATTTAATGGCGATGCCAGAGCGATTATTAAATAATAAACAAGTTAATAATTTTAAGAATGAAAATATTGTTTTAAATCATATTGGTCGGCGTACAAAAATGCCACTTAAAACATTAGCAGCAATTGATAATGCTATTTTACGGACAAAAAATAATAATGGAATGGTTTTAACATTTGCTTTTGACTATGGAGCCATTGAAGAATTATTAACAGCAATTAATCAAATGATAAGTGAAAAATTAGCAACTGTTGATGAACAGACATTATTTCAACATTTATATACTGCAGATTTACCAGATGTTGATTTAATGATTCGATGTGGTGGTGAACAAAGGTTAAGTAATTTTTTATTATTACAAAATCGTTATGCTGAATTATATTTTACCAAAGCATTTTGACCAGAATTTGATGAAAATGCTTTAACTGAAGCAATATTAGATTATAATAATAGAAATAGAAGATTTGGAGGAATTGAAAGTGATAAACAATCAGGAAGATAATGTTCTTGTTAATGAAAATGAAAAATCAACAGGAGATGATAATTTAACAAATAAAGCGTCAAAAAGTAAGGAACATAAAGGTATGTTTCAAAAAAAACATGTTGCTCGTCATATTACATTTTATTTGTTATTAGTCTTTTTAGGTTTATATTTATTCACAGGGGCAATTGCAACAGAATGACATGGTAATGTTCCACATATTGAAATTGCTAATTATGTTTTTATTGGCATTAATGCTGTTATTTTAGGTTTAGTTAACCATGAAATTTTGCGGTTAGTTGGAGGAACAAAGTGACCAATTTATACGCAAGTCATTACATATTTATTAATAATTTTTTTATTTTTGTTTCCAGCTGAATCAATCGCAACAGAATATGGTGGAATTGGTTCAATTAATTACCCATTTTATACATTATTAAATTGAAATTGATTAAAACCCTGAATTATTTTTGTTATTTATTTATGTGCGATTTTAGGATATTATTGTTTAGTATTTAGTTCAAAAGAAATTACTTTTGGTAAAATGACATTAGTTTTAATTTTTACCTTGTATTTAACTTTTGCTTTAAAAGCAATGAATAAATTTATGTTAAATCCTGCTTATGGTTGAAGTAGTGTGGTATGATTAGCATTAATTATTATTTTAACTGATACTTTTGCGTTTGTTGGCGGTGTTACTTATGGAAAACATAAATTAGCGCCAACAATATCTCCAAACAAAACATGAGAAGGTGCTGTAACGGGAACAATCTTAGCAGCAGGAATTGCAATTACTTATGCTATTTTAATGTTTCATTTTGCAACTAGTAACCATTGGGTTTTTAACTTTTTCTCAAATGATAATGATCAAAATGTAATGCGTTATGTAATTTATGTTCTGTTAGCTTTTGTATTAAGCATTTTGTCACAATTAGGGGATTTATCATTTTCATGAATTAAACGTCGTTATAATATTAAAGATTTTAGTAATTTATTGCCTGGCCATGGTGGTATTTTAGATCGTTTGGATTCATTTTCATTAGTTTTTTTTGTAATGTTTATTATTTCAAATATAGTGTTACAACGATAATTTATGATGCGAAATATTATTGTTTTTGGTGCGTCTGGAAATATTGGTCAACAAGCGTTACAAATTATTGAATCAAATCCAAATGATTTTCAAATTACCGCTGTTAGTATTTATCATAATATTTCAGTTCTAATTAAGATTTTAGAGAAACATCGCACAATTAGGATTGTTCATCTTGGTGATGAAACACAACAAGCTATTTTAACAGCGCAATATCCAAATATAACTTTTGTAACTGGAGAAACAGGAATTAATGCAATGTTAGCTGCTTTTCGGACAGCGTTGGTTTTAAATGCAATTAGTGGTTTTGCAGGATTATACCCAACATTACAAACTTTATATGGTAAAAACCGTACGTTATTATTAGCAAATAAAGAATCATTAGTAGTAGCAGGGGATTTAATTAACAATTTATTAGCAAAAAATAATAATCAATTATATCCAATTGATTCTGAGCATTGTGCTATTTTTCAATGTTTAGACCAAACCAACCCGTGTTCAGAAATTATTTTAACAGCTTCAGGGGGGATGTTTGCTAATAAAACATTAGCTGATTTAAAAACAATTTATGAGCAACAAGCTTTACAACATCCAACTTGAAAGATGGGACAAAATATTACCATTGATTCTTCAACAATGGTAAACAAAGGATTTGAAATTATAGAAGCTTATCATTTATTTAAAACTTCAAAAATCACTGTTATTTTACATCCACAAGCTATTTTACATTCAGCCGTACAATATGCCGATTCTTCAATTATTGGACAATTATCAAAACCTTCAATGTTACAAGTTTTAAATTATTTTTTATATTATCCAATTCGAAAAAATAGTTCGTTCTTAAAACCATTAAATTTTGAGAAATTAATAACCTTAACATTTCAAAAAGCTGATTTATCTCGTTGAAAAGCGCTACAATTAGCCTATCGTTGCTTAAATGAAAATAATTCATTAGCCATTGCTTTTAATGCAGCAAACGAAACATTACGTTCGCTTTTCTTATCCGAAAGAATTAAATTTTATCAAATTGTTGATTATATTGAATATTTTATGAATCAAATTAAACCGCAAAAATTAGTTAATTATCGTGAAATCAAAGAATTAAATGATATCATTAAAAGAGATATTATTAATTATTTTTCTGAAAAATAATGTTATTCCGAATAAAAAAGTAAGGAGTTAAGAAATAAATGTCAGCAGGAATGGTAGTTTTAGGTTTTATAATTGGGATTATAATTTTATTAATGTTAGTTACAATTCATGAATTTGCACATTTTATTATTGCGAAATTAGCGGGAGCATATGTCTATGAATTTGCAATTGGTTTTGGTCCCAAAATTTTTTCTTGAGGAAAAAAAGAAACTCGTTATTCAATCCGAATTTTTCCTTTTGGAGGATATGTTTATATTGCAAGTCAATTAGTTGATCCACCAAAAGGGTGTGAAGAGGAAGAAGTTCCTGAAGAACGAAAAATGGAAAATATTGCAAAATGAAAACGTTTAATTTTTATTGTCGCAGGAGCTTTAATGAATTTTTTTATTGCTGTTTTTATTTTTACCACAATTTTTGCGGCATTAAATTATAAACCATCTGATATGACATATTGAGGAGCTAAGTATGATTCTAATGGTGCAGCATATGCTGCTCTAAAAACGAGTGGTCAAAATGTTGCTCAAGATATTGTGATTTTAGATTATTGATTAGGTCCTAATATTGAAAAACTTAAAGTAGCACAAGAATATTATCGTGTTAATAAGGAAGATAAAGCTGATAATAAGGAGAATCATATTTTAGCAAGTCATGTGGGAACAGTAGATAAGATTCCAACTTATCAAACAACAGTTTTTAATTTTATTAAAAATTTAAAACAACAATATGATAATAGTAATAATGATGAAAAAATTAATTATATTACTCTTGCTTTTGCTCGTGTAAATAGCAAACAAGAAGTTACAACGGCTTCTGATGGTTTATTTCAAACTGAACCAGTTAAGTTAACAGAAGCCAACAATACTTATACAGTCGGAATTAGAGCTCCTGATCGTCAGTTTGCTTCAATTGCGCAAGCATATAGCTATGGTTGAGGAGAAACATTTAGACAATCAGTGACAATTTTAAAATCATTTGGATTATTATTTACTGGTCAGTGAGGACAATTATCTGGTCCAGTTGGAATTGCAAGAACAGTTTCTTCAATGTTAACAGAAGGACCAGCTCTTTTCTTTATGTATGTGGCCATGTTATCTGCTAATTTATTTGTTTTGAACTTAATTCCAATCCCACCATTAGATGGATACAAGTTTTTTGAAACATCAATTGAAGGAATAGTTGGTGGAGTAAAACGCTTAAATGGTCGGGAAAAGATTTGAAAGAAACGCCATGATCCAGTGCAACAAAAAGTATTATTAGAAGAATATCAAGCAAAAGAGCAAAAATGACAGTTACCGCATAAGGCAAAGATTATTATTAATGTAACGGGAGCAATAGTCTTTATTTTATTATTTATTGGAATAACAATTAAAGATGTCTTTTTTTAAGCAGAAAAGCTAGGTGAGGATTAGATGATGGACCAACAATTGATAAAACTATTTACAGCAAATAATTTAGAATTTATTGGAAATTATTTTGATGATGCTAAAGTCATTAAAGCAGAATATAGTACTAGTGAAGGCTTTTTTCGTGTTGTGATTGAAATTAATGATTTTTTACCACTAGAAGTTTTACTAAAATTAGAACAAACTTTATTAGAAAATGAAACATTACCCACAAAGATTTCTTTACGGGTTCGAAAAGAACAATACGAATTAGAAACTATTTTTAGTTACTTAGAATATATTCGATTAAATAAATCGGAATTAAAAAATAGTTTTTTTAGTAAATTATCCCCAGAACGTTTTGCTTTAACTGATAATATTTTAAAAATTACTGTTCATTCGGAAAGTGAACAAAAATTAGTGGGTGAACATTGTAATTATTATCAAAAAAAACTTCGCCGCTATGGTTTTAGTGATTTACAATTAGCCCTAGTGATTGATTTATGAGAAAATAATATTTTAGAAATTAATGAACAAGAATTAATTAAATATCAAGAAACAGTGCAAAAAACAGAACAGTTAATTTCTAAACCAACCAACGGGACTAATCCAGTTCGAAGAGAATTAAATAGTTATCAGAGAGCAAAAAATGGAGAAGCAAGTTATGAACGGTTAATTGATATTGATCAAGATGCTCCGAATGTGACAATTTATGGAAAAATTTTAAGTAAAGAACGACAGTTAATTTCAACAAAGAAATTTATTTATGTAATAACAATTACTGATTATAGTGATACAATTGGCGCAAAATTTTTTACTCGAACAAAACAACCAGATGATTTTATTGAAGAATTAAAAACTAATGAATGAGTTAGTCTTTTTGGCGATATTCGGTATGATACTTATGCTAATGAACAAATGTTTTTTATTAAAAAAATTTCTCGTTTAGAGCATGAAGATTTATATCGTGAAGATAATGCGCCTGAAAAACGCGTGGAGTTACATCTCCATACTAAAATGAGTGTTATGGATGGAGTAACAGATCTTGCAATGCTTTTTAAAACATTAGTACATTGGAATCATAAAGCAATTGCTTTTACTGACCATTTAAATGTTCAAGTTTATCCAGAAATTTATAATCTTAATAAGAAATATCCTGATTTTAAAGTTATTTATGGTGTTGAAGCAGATGTTTTAGATGATAAAATCTGATATGTTAAAAACCCGCATCAGCATAATTTACGAACTGCAAAATATGTTATTTTCGACTTAGAAACAACTGGCTTAAGTAGTAACTATGATGAAATCATTGAATTTGGTGCGGTTATTATGGATGGTATTAGTGGTGAACGTCAAACAATTAATCATTTGTTTAAACCATCCGTTAAGTTATCATCATTTACAACTGAATTAACAGGAATTACAGATGAATTATTAGCGGATAAACCAACTTTTATTGAATCAATTGACCAAATTTTAGAATATTTTAAGGATGCAATTTTAATTGCACATAATGCTGAGTTTGACCTTGGTTTTATTCAATCGTGGTTAAAAAAAGCTGGACGCTCAAAAATTAATAACACAGTAATTGATACTTTACAATTATCACGGATTTTAGAACCACATTTGAAAAATTATCGGTTGGGAACAATTGCTCGTTGTTATAATGTTATTTATAATGAAGAAGTTGCTCACCGTGGCGATTATGATGCAATTGTTTTAACAGACATCTATGAGCATCAGCTACGGAAAATGATTAATACTTATAGTATTGAGTTTGATGATGATATTGAGAAAATTCATGACCCTGCTGTTTATAAAAAACTGCGACCAAAACATATGACAATTTTAGCAAAAAATCAGGTAGGTTTATTAGAATTATTTAAACTAATAACTGCTGCGCATACTAAATATTTTTATTCATCACCAAAATTATTACGAAGTGTAATTGAACAACATCGTAGTAATTTATTGATTGGGTCATCATGTATTAATGGTGATGTTTTTGAAGTGGCACGAAATAAAGATGCATCGGAATTAGCAGAAACAATTAAGTTTTATGATTATGTTGAAATTCAACCTCCTAGTGTATATAAACATTTAGTTCAAATGGGGGATTTATCAGAAGAACGATTATTAACAGTCATTAAAGATATTATTTTTACAGCAAAAAAATTAAATAAATTAGTTGTTGCTACTGGTGATGTGCACTATCTTAACCCAGAAGATAAAATTTTCCGTGAAGTTTATATTAATGCAAAAGGAATTGGTGGCCGTCCCCATCCTTTATATGATTATAAGCAACGAGTAACTGATAATCCTGATCAGTTTTTAAGAACAACAATGGAAATGATGAACGAATTTAAGTTTTTAAATAATGATGAATTAATTTATGAAATTGTAGTAACAAATCCAAATTTAATTGCTGACCAAATTGAAAAAGTTGAAATTATTAAAGATAAATTATATACACCTAAAATTGAGGGTAGTGACCAATTATTAAAAGAATTATGTTATAAAAATGCTTATAAAATTTATGGTAAGTCATTACCAGAAATTGTTGCATCACGCTTAGAACGTGAATTAAATGCTATTATTAAGCATGGTTTTGCTGTTATTTACTGAATTGCACATAAATTAGTTGATAAATCATTGCAAGATGGCTATTTAGTCGGGTCACGGGGAAGTGTTGGTAGTAGTTTTGTTGCAACAATGAGTAATATTACTGAAGTAAATCCATTACAACCACATTATTTATGTTCTTATTGTAGTTATAGTGAATTTATTATTGATGGTTCAGTTAAGTGTGGATATGATTTACCAGTTCGTACTTGTCCAAAGTGTCAAAAACCATTAAAAGGGGAAGGGCATGATATTCCCTTTGAAACATTTTTAGGGTTTGAAGCAGATAAAGTTCCGGATATTGATTTAAACTTTTCAGGAGAATATCAACCAATTGCACATGACTTTACTAAAGAAATGTTTGGAGAACGTAGTGTTTATCGTGCCGGAACAATTTCAACGGTGGCAGAAAAAACTGCATATGGTTATGTGAAAGGTTATTTTGAAAGTAAAAATATTTTACATTTAAAACGTCGCGCAGAATTAGAACGAATTGCCAAGGGTTGTGAGGGAGTTAAACGAACAACTGGACAACATCCAGGTGGAATTGTTGTTATTCCAAAGGAATATGAAGTTGAGGCATTTACACCAGTTAATTTTCCTGCTGATGATATCAAATCAAATTGATTAACAACTCATTTTGATTTCCACGCAATTCATGATAATGTTTTAAAGTTAGATATTTTAGGTCATGTTGACCCAACTGCTTTGCGAATGCTGCAAGATTTAACGGGAGTGGATCCAAAAACAATTCCAACAAATGATGAAGCGGTTTTAAGTCTTTTTCGAAGTTTAGATGTTTTAAACATTAAACCAGAAGATATTAATGGTGAAAAAACTGGTGCAATTGGTATTCCTGAATTTGGTACTTTTTTTGTTCGTAAGATGTTATTAGATACAAAACCAACTTCATTTGCAGATTTAGTCCAAATTTCAGGATTGTCACACGGAACAGATGTTTGAATTGGCAATGCCCAAGAATTAATTCGAAATCAAAATATTAGTATTTCAGAAGTAATTGGATGTCGTGATGATATTATGGTTAATTTAATTTATAAAGGGTTACCTGCTCAAAGTGCTTTTAAGATTATGGAAGATGTTCGAAAGGGAAAGGGGTTAACAACTGAACATGAACAATTAATGCGGGATAATAATCTTGAACAATGATATATTGATTCGTGTAATAAAATTAAGTATATGTTCCCAAAAGCCCATGCAACAGCCTATGTCTTAATGGCGTGACGAGTAGCATGATATAAAATTAATTATCCAGTTGAATATTATGCAACATTTTTTTCAACTCGAACAGATGTTTTTGATATTAAAACAATTTTAAAAGGAGCAGAAACAATCAAACAAGTTTTACGCGATATTCAAACTCGTTTGGATAATAAAGATTTTAATGCTCCCAATAAACCAACACAAAAAGAAAAAGATTTAATTCCCGTTTATGAAGTAGCATTAGAAATGTATGCCCGAGGAATTAAAATGAGCAATATTGATTTAAAAACAAGTCGAAATAAAAATTTTACCGTTATTACAAATGAAAATAATGAAAAAATTATTTTACCGCCATTTTCTGCAATTGATGGTTTGGGCGTAGCTGTTGGCGATAGTATTATTAATGCTCGTCATGAAAAACCATTTTTATCAATTGCTGATTTACAAAAACGAACAAATATTACAAAAGCTCATTTAGAATCATTTGAAGAACTTGGAATTTTAAAAGATTTATCATTAGATGATCAAATTGCGTTTGAGTTTTAAATAAGATAATTTTTTATGATATTTTCCTTTATAATTAGAATAATTAAGAGGTGATGAAAATGGAAATTAAATCAGGTTTTGTTGCAATTGTGGGGCGACCAAATGTTGGTAAATCAACATTATTAAATACAATTTTAAATAATAAAGTAGCAATTGTAACAGCAAAGGCACAAACAACACGAAACCGTATTCAAGGGATTTATAATGATCAAGAATCACAAATTGTTTTTATGGATACCCCAGGCATTCATAAAACTCATCATGAAATGGGGAAATTTATGAATAAAGTTGCTTTATCAGCAACAAAAGCAGCCGATGTTATTTTATTTTTAGCTCCAGCAAATAAACACATTGGTGATAATGATCTTTATATTATCAGAGCACTACAAGAGCGCGCAATTCCAATTGTTTTAGTTGTAACAAAAATTGATTTAGTTTCCAAAAGTGATTTAATGGTAAAAATTGCTGAATGAGAAAAAATTCATCAGTTTACTGCTATCATTCCCGTTTCAGCCGTCAAACATAAAAATCTTGAAACATTATTAACTTTATTAAAAACACATTTATCAGTAGGACCACAATATTATCCTGATGATATGTTAACTGATCAACCAGAAAAGTTTTTAATTCGTGAAATTATTCGGGAAAAAATTTTGTTGTTGACAGAAGATGAGATTCCGCATAGTGTTGCCATTTTAATTGATAAAATTGATGATCAACCACAGCCATTAAAAATTATGGCTTCAATTTGCGTTGAACGGGATTCGCAAAAAGGAATTATTATTGGGAAACAAGGCCGTTTAATTAAACAAATTGGAACACAAGCCCGCTTAGAATTAGAACAAATTTTAGGAACAAAAATATTTTTAGAATTATTTGTTAAAGTAGTGGATAAATGACGGGATAAACCTTCAATGATTGCCCGTCTAGGTTATAACAAAGAAAGTTATTAAAATGATTCAAAAATTAACAGGAATGGTATTGCATAAACGACATTATGATGATAACAGTGCAATTATTACGATTTTGTCACAAGAATTAGGAAAATTAGCTTTTTTTGCACATGGGGTACAAAAAATTACATCAAAAAATCAGTATGCAGTACAATTCTTGGCAACAAGTGAATTTGAAATATTTTTATCATATCATAATAATAAGTTAAGTAAATTAAAGACAGGAAATTTATTAAAAACAAGAATTAAATTAGCACAAAATTATGATGATTATTTATTAGCAACATTAATTTGTGAAATTGCTGAGCAAGCGGTTTTTGACCGTCAAGCTGATAATGAATTGTACGAATTATTAACAACAACATTAGACAATTTAGTTACATGAGAAGATAATTTAAGTATTGTAATTGCTTTTATGTTTCGTGCTTTAAAATGATATGGATTAGAATGAGACTTTACGATGTGTAAACGGTGTGGCAGCAAACAACACATTAAAACAATTAGTTTTCTTGAGGAAGGATATCTTTGTAAAAATTGTTTATTACCAAGAGATTATCTTTTTCCAATTGAATTAGTGAAAGTTTTTAATAGTAATTTTCATACTAATTTTTATTTTTACAATAAGATTAATATAAAAGCTTTAATAATATTATTTAAAATGCTATGTGAGTATTATTTAATAAAAGTTGGAATATTTTCGTGTAGTATTTATGAAATGCGACAAAAATCAATTTATTTTAAAGAATAACATAGTATAATTGAGGATAGAGAAATAAGAAGGAGTTAAATTAATGCAATATACATTAGAAGAAGTTGTTAATCATTTAAAAACACAAGGTTTTGTTTTTCAAGGGAGTGAAATTTATGGTGGTTTAGCAAACAGCTGAGATTTTGGACCATTGGGGGTTGAATTAGAACGAAATTTAAAAAATTTATGATGACAACATTTTATTACAAAATCAAAATATAATGTTGGTCTTGATAGTGCTATTTTAATGAACAATAATGTTTGAAAAGCTTCTGGACATCTTGGCAATTTTGCTGACCCATTATTAGATTGTAAAAAATGTAAAAGCCGAATGCGGGCAGATAAACTGATTGAAGATAATTATCCGAAATTAAATTGTGGTGGTTTAACTAATGAACAATTAGAGACTTTTATTACCGAAAAAAATATTTTATGTCCAAATTGTGGGGGACATGATTTTACTGAAATTCGTCAGTTTGAATTAATGTTTAAAACAAACCAAGGTGTTATTGAAGATGAAAAATCAGTTGTTTATCTACGACCAGAAACAGCACAAGGAATTTTTGTTAATTTTAAAAATGTTCAACGTTCTTTGCGAAAAAAATTACCTTTTGGTGTTGGTCAAATTGGAAAGTCATTTCGGAATGAAATTACCCCAGGAAATTTTATTTTTCGTACACGTGAATTTGAACAAATGGAATTAGAATTTTTTTATGATAGTAACGAAAAGATTGATTGATTTGAATATTGAGTTAAAAAAGTAACCAAGTTTTTAGAATTAATTAATTTAAAACCAGAAAACTATCATTTTCGTGAGCATAACGCTAATGAGTTAGCCCATTATGCAAAACGAACTATTGATATTGAATATAAGTTTCCGTTTGGCATAGGTGAATTATGAGGGATTGCTGACCGGGGGAATTATGATTTACGTCGCCACAGTGAAATGAGTAAAAATGATTTGTCGTATTTAAATCAAGAAACAAATGAAAAAATTATCCCGCATGTAATTGAACCATCGGTTGGTGTTGGGCGCTTGATGTTAGCGATTTTATATGATGCTTACCATGTTGAAAAAGTTGCTGATAATGAGACAAGAATTGTTTTAAAATTAAGCCCGTTATTAGCTCCATATCAAATTGCGGTGATTCCATTAAGTAAACAATTAAACAACGATGCTTATCAGTTATATGAAAAACTCTTAGATCGTTTTCAATGCACTTATGATGAAACAGGAAATATTGGAAAGCGTTATCGTCGTCAAGATGCGATTGGAACACCGTTTTGTGTAACAGTTGATTTTGACAGTCAAAAAGACCAAAAAGTTACAGTTCGTAATTGTGATACAATGAAACAAGAACGAGTGGCAATTGCTAATTTAGAAAGCTATTTTACCGCAACATTAAAATAATTAAAAGGAGTGAAAGGTATGGCATTAATTAGTAATGAAAAAATTGATTTAATTAAGTCAAAAGTAAATATTGTTACCGTAATGTCAGAATATTTATCGCTTGAAAAACGGGGTCGTAATTATTGAGCAGTTTGTCCGTTTCATCAAGATTCACATCCTTCAATGAGTATTTCACCAGAAAAGCAAATTTACCGTTGTTTTGCTTGTTCAGCTGGAGGCAATGTTTTTACTTTTTTACAAGAATATGAAAATATTAGTTTTATTGAAGCTTTAAAAAAAGTTGCGGTAATGGCCAATATTTTCTTAGATGAATTGACTACTTATAAAGAAAAACCAAAATATGATAAAAGTGAACAGTTAATTTTTGAAATTAATGCCTTAGCAAGCGCTTACTTTAGTAATAATTTAGAAACCAAAAAGGCTTATGATGCAAAGGAATATTTAACAAAGCGGAACATTAATAATACTGAAATTGAATTATTTCAGATTGGTTATGCTGAGAGTGGCTTTGATCATTTGTACCATTTTTTAATTAAAAAAGGATATTCAATTAATGATATTCAACAAGCGGGTTTAATTACAATTAAAAATGGCAAGGTGTATGATTATTTTAATAATCGTTTAATGTTTCCGATTAAAAATGAAGATAGTTATATTATTGGTTTTTCTGGACGAGTAATTGGGGTTACTAACCAGGTAGCAAAATATCTTAATACTCCTGAAACAAAGGTTTTTAAAAAAGAACAACTAATGTATAATATTCACCGGGCGAAACCGTTTATTCGCCAGCAAAATAATTTAATTTTACTTGAAGGATATATGGATGTTATTAGTTTAGAAAAATTAAATCTTAAAAATACCGTTGCTTTAATGGGAACTAATTTAAGTGAATATCATTTAAAAGAAATTAAAAGATTAACAAATGAGTGTTTAATTTTTTTAGACGGTGATAAGGCTGGAATTAATGCTAGTTTAAAAGCAGCAATTAAATTATTAAGTCATAATCTAAAAGTTAAAATTGTCTTGAATGAGACGCAACAAGACCCTGACGAATTAGTTAATAGTGGTCAGGGAGAATTAATTCATACAATGTTAGCAAATGCCCAACATCCAATTAATTTTGCTCTTGATTATTTTCAAAATAAATTTAATTTGCAAGCAGCAAATGAATTAGAAGAATTTATTAATATTGTTGCACCTTTAATTAGAGCTAGTCCAAATCAATTGGAACAAGAATTAGCAGTTAATAATTTAGTTAAAATAACGAGAATATCTAAAGAAACAATTACAACAAAAATTGGACAAATTAAAACATATCAAAAAGCAGTTTTTTCACCTGCTGTGTCAGAACCAATTCCTAATGGAACAAATGATAATAATTATCAGCAAAAGCCGCCACCAAGGTTCAAACCACAGCAAAGTAAGACTGTTGTAGTTAAAAATACAAAATATAAAATTAAAAATTTAAAACGATATCTTTTAGCAGAACAAAATATGGTTTTACAATTACTTGGTTCTCGAAAAGCAGCAGATTTTTATCAAAGAAAAATTGGAAATTTAAATTTTGATGGTTATCGTTTGTTAGCAAATGATATAATTACTTATTATAATGGACATTTGGGGGCAGAAAATGTTAAGATTAATATGTTGTGTCAAGAAATAAGTGATCCAAATTTAAAAAAAATATTAATGGATATTATTAATAAATCAACGATTAAAATTAAATATAATAAGAAAGAATTAGAAGACTATGCGCTCTTAATTGATGATTTTGCTAATGAAAAAGAGATTGCAATGCTATGAAATAAGTTAGAAAAAGCAAGTAATCTAATTGAACAACAGGCAATTTCAATGGAAATTGACAAGTTGAATCAACGATTAAAATTTAAAAAGGGGTAGAGAGAATGGGATTATCAAAAAAAGAAGTCAGAGATATGAAATCTTTTGATGAATTTAAAGAATATATTAATAAATATTTAGAAGAAAATAACAATGAGATTGAACAAGAAAAATTAATAACATTAATTAATGATCATTTTGAAGTTGATGATAATGATGTTGAAGAATATTTCGAAGAATTAGTTGCTAATGGTGTTGAATTTAGTGATATTAATTTAGAAGAGTTAAAAGAAAATGAAGTTCCTGAACCAGAAAAAGTAACGAAAAAACAACCAGATGAAAAATTACGTTACAAAGTTGGTGGGATTTCAAATGAAACAAAAATTCAAGATATTATTAAAGCTTACTTTAATATTTTGGGAACAAGTAAGATTTTAACTCGTGAGGAAGAAATTAAATATGCTAAAATGTTAGAATCATCTGATCCAGAAGAAAGACGTTTTGGACGGGATAAATTAATTATTTCTAACCTGAAGTTAGTTGTTTCAGTTGCTCGTAAACATTTAAACCGGGGATTAGATTTTTCGGATTTAATTGAAGAAGGGAACATTGGGTTAATGAAAGCTGTTGATAAGTTTGATTATAAGCGTGGTTTTAAATTTTCAACATATGCCACATGATGAATTAGACAAGCAACAACCCGGGCAATTGCTGATCAAGCGCGAACAATTCGGATTCCTGTTCATATGGTTGAAACAATTAATAAATTAACAAGAATTGAACGGCAATTAACACAAGAGTTAGGACGCGAACCAAGTTACAATGAAATTGCTGAAAAAATGGGGCAAGGAATGGTTGGCGAAAAAGTTCGTGAAATTAAGAGACTATCAATTGAACCAGTTTCATTAGAAAAACCAATTGGTGATGAGGATGATACTCATTTTGGTGATTTTGTTGATGATAAAGATATTTTTACACCGGATGAATATGCTGAAAAAGAATCATTACGAGAAGTAATTGATGAAGTTTTCCATGAAATTTTATCAGCACGAGAAGAAAAAGTAATTAGAATGCGGTTTGGACTTTTACCAACAAAGTTACGAACAGTATTACGGTTAGCAAAAGAATGTGAAGATGAAACTTTCCCCGAATTAGTTCAAACAGTTAAAGCTCTTGATATTCATTATGATACACCAATTGAAAAAGTACAAAGTCAAAAAAATGCTTTAATTGATAAGCATTTATCAAAATATGATTCACCAAAAACATTAGAAGAAGTAGGCAAAGAATTTAAAGTAACACGTGAACGAATTCGCCAAATTGAAGCAAAAACAATTCGTAAGTTTAAGCCAAACCAAGCTAATTCGAAAGCAAAAGTATTAAAAGACTTTTTTAAAGGATAGGGGTTTTAAAAAATGGATAGATTATCAGAACGTTTATTATTAATTGCCAAACAAGTTAATGAAAAAGACATTATTTGTGATATTGGGACAGATCATGCAATGATTCCAATTTATTTAGCAAAAGGAAATTTAATTACCAAAGCTTATGCATGCGACATTGCAGCACAACCCTTAGCCCAAGCGAAAAAAAATATTGCAAAATATCATACTGAAGAACTTATTACCCCAATTTTAGCAGATGGTTTAACAGGAGTTTCGGACATTAAGATTGATACATGTATTATTTCAGGATTAGGGAGTACAACAATTTTAACCATTTTGCAACGAGATTCTGATTTAATTGATCGTTATATTTTATGTCCTAATGATGATCCATTTTTATTACGAGAATGAATTAAAAAACATAAGTACTTTATTGAAAAAGAATTATTAATTAAGGAAAATGATATTATTTATGAGATTATTGTTGTTAATAAAACTGCTGGTCAAAAAGTCAAAAATAAAAAAGACTTATACTTCGGTCCTTATCTTCGCAAAGAACATAGTAAACTTTTTCAAGAGAAATGATTGTTAAAAAATGATTATTATTTAACATTGTTAAACAAGATTCCTGCAAACACTAAGCGCTATCAAGAAGTTAAAGCAAAACTAAAAATGATTAATAAGGTGATATAATGTTAATTAAAAAATTATATCAAGAAATTGAAACTGATTTTTCATTAAAAGCAGATTGTAAGTGAGATTATAGTGGTCATCAATATGGAAGCAAAAATCATTTTGTAGCAAAAATTATGGTTAGTTTAGATTTAACAAGCGAAGTAATTACAGCAGCAGTCGCTAAGCAAATTAATGTTATTATAACTCATCATCCTTTTTGTTTTGGCAAGAAAAAAAGAATTCAACAGATTCCTTACAAACGAGCAATTATTGATCTTCTTAATAAACATCAGATAACTGTTTATGCTTTACACACAAATTATGATGGTTTAATGAATGAATTGATTTTACAAGAATTAAATCCCCAAAAAATTGTTCCCTTTGATGATGATTTAACAATGATTGGGTATGTCAGTTTAACAGCTGATGAAATTATTACGAAATTAAAAGCAATTTTTAAAATTACAACAGTGCAGCACAATTTATCGACGTTAGAGCAACCTATTAAAACAGTTGCCTTAGCAGCAGGAGCCGCAGGTGATGTGATTGCAAAAATTAACCAAAATATTGACCTGTTTATTACTGGGGAAGTAAAATGAGATCAATGAGTATTAGCAAATGAAAAACAATTAGCAGTTATTTGCTTCAACCATTATATGGAAGATTTTTTTATTGCTGCTTTTGCTGGATACTTAACCCGAAAGTTTCCAACTTTAACAATAATTCCATATCATATCAAAAATATTATTAACTATCGTTAATAATATTTTTATATTTGCTCTAAATAACGAATTACTTCTAACTGAATGATGCTAGGTGTTGATGCCCACGCAGTAACAGCAACACAGGTTTTATTTGCCAACCAAGTTGCTTGAATATCATTTTTATCATTAATGCGATATGATTCAATCCCAATTTGTTCGCCCATTGCAACTAGCTTTAAGGTGTTACTACTTTGTTCATCACCAACAACAAGTAAAAGGTCAATTGTTGTTGGATCTAAATTTAGAACAGCATTTTGTCGTTCTAATGTTGCATTACATAAATCATTTTTAAAAAGAATTTCATTTGGAACAAGGGTTTTAATTTTTTTCACAATTGCTTCAATATCAATTTTAGAAAGGGTTGTTTGGTTTGTAATTAAAATCTTTTTAGTTGGGTCAAGATTAGGCAAAATGTTATCAACTTCTTGTTCTGTTGTCACAAGATTGATGCTTGGACTAAGCGCTAACATTGCATTTGTTTCTGGATGAAAGTGTTTTCCAATAAAAATAATTTGATAATCAGGTTTTGCTAAATATTCCTTAATTAAATTTTTTGTAACAGTTACTCATTCACATTCAGTATCAATAAGTGTAATTTTTTTCTGTGCTGCGACATCTTTAATCCGGTCATCACTACCATGTGCACTTAAAATCACAACAGCATTATCTGGTAGTGTTTGCATTAGCGCAAGGCGATTAAGTTTAAAATCGTTGACCGGAATAACACCTAAATTAACAATTTCATCAATAACATGTTTATTATGGACAAGATAACCTAACATATAAATTTGGCCGTCCAGCATATTTGACAGCAGCTTCTTTTGCTCATTTAATTGACTTGACAACACCAAGACAATAACCACGAGGTGTCACTTTTACAACTTTCATTTTTTTACCAATCCATTTTTATCTACTTATATAATATCATAACTAAAAATCTCTTTTATCATTTTAAAATAATATCTTAAACTTATTTATTAATCAAACTAAATTTGATATAATTAATTCGTCTATTTTAAGTAAAAATTTTATCTTTTTCTTAAAATATTACAATTATCTTAAATACTAAATTTAATTTGGGATAAAAAATATTTAATGCAAAAAACTAATGATTAATGCTATTTTAACATTAGCAACCAACATTGGTTTGATTTCATTATGAAAGGAGATTGAGTATGCCAGTAAGTTTGAAAGCTAAAAGCAAAAAGGTGCCCCAGTCGAAAAAACCAGTAGCAAAAAATGCGACAGAAGAAAAATGATTATTCATTAAATCACAAGCAGTTATTGATTCAACTCCAGCTATGAAAAGATCAATCGATCGTTCATTAGGAGATGTTTATACAAAAACAGCAGCGGATTATCGGGCAAAAGATGGAAGTGCCATTACTACTGCAATTACAGCAGAAAGACTAATTGCAGAACGTTTAGGAAAAACAGCAACTCAACGAAAAGCAATTGAAGTGCAAAATAAAAAGAAGGCCACTCAAATGTTAAATTCAAAGGATAACAAAAAACCTGCTAAAAAAACAGCAGCAAAAAAACTTTTGAAAAAAGTGGGGACAAAAAATAAGTAATGTTAACAATAGCTAGATTTTCTAGTTATTGTTTTATTTAAAATTTTTATTAATATTTTTCCTGTTTTTATAAAATAGAAAATAAGATTAAGAATTTTAAATAATTAGGACTATAATAGACTTCTTGCATAACCTAGTTATTTTAAAATTCCTATAAAATATATTTAAAATAGAAATTATA
>NZ_RXFY01000090.1:0-4295 GCF_044714355.1 Spiroplasma sp. ald
TTAGATTCCTATAATTTCTATTTTAAATATATTTTATAGGAATTTTAAAATAACTAGGTTATGCAAGAAGTCTAATGAGTCAAGGAGTCAAAGATTTATATATTAAAATTTTTAAGCGATGATTATAGATTTACTTTTAGTAAATCTATTTTTAATGCAAAATAAAAAAACATCTTGCTTTTACAAGATGTTTAAAATTATTCTTTAAATAATTCAAATAATGTTTTAATCATTATTCCAGTTCCACGCCCATCTTTAGTATCCGCTGTTCCAGCGATATCTAAATGAATATATGGTTTTTCTTCTACAAATTCACATAAAAAGGCAGCAGCAGTTGAACTACCAGCAAAGCGTGAACTTTCAGCATTTGTTAGATCAGCAATTGGTGTTTTACGCATTACAGCACTATGTTCTTCTAAAATTGGCATTCTTCAAATTCCTTCATGAGCTTTAGAAGCTGCTTGTGCAAATTGTTCATATCATGCATCATTATTAGCAAAAACACCAGTTAATCATTTTCCTAAAGCTACTAGAATTGCACCAGTTAATGTTGAGGCTTCAATTAATTTATCCACATTTAATTTACGTATAGCATAAGTAATACCATCAGCTAGAACTAATCTTCCTTCAGCATCAGTATTATCAATTTGAACAGTTTTTCCGTTCATTGACGTAATAACTGATTCAGTTAAAGTTGCTTTTCCTCCAATTCGATTTTCTGTTAAACAAGCCACCGCAGCAATATTTGTTTTAACTTGTGCTTTTGCTAAAGCTAATACTGTTGAGCAAACAATAGCTGCTCCTGACATATCAAATTTCATTCCAGTTAATGCTGTTGATGGCTTTAAGTTATATCCACCACTATCAAAGGTAATTCCCTTTCCTATTAAGCCAACTTTTTCTTTTTTACTACTATCACCTAGATATTCTAAGATAACAACTCGGGGTTCTAAATAGCTTCCCGCATTAACAGCTAAAAGTAAACCCATTTTTTCTTTTTCAATTTCTTTTTTATCTAAAACTGTTACTTTTAAATTTGGGATTCCTTTTGCCATTGTTGTAATTTTTTCAGCAAAAACTTCTGGATACATTAAATTTGGTGGTGTATCTTGTAACATACGAGCAAAATTAACAAATTCCATTTTAATTTGAATTTCTTTAAAAATAGTAGGTGCCTTGTCACAGTTATGGATTAAATTAATTGTATAAACTGATTTTTCTTTTTTATCTGTTTTTAAATTATAATTATCATTTAAAGCATATAGTGTTCCTTCTGCAAGTGCTTTAAAAATATGAGTATTTGCTTCAGCACCTTTTTTGAAAGTGTCAACATCAATATTTAAACTATATTTAATTGTTTTCATAAAATTTTGAATAAAATCTTCAGCATTTTTAAAAGTTAATGCTTTTTCGAAATAAGCATAAATTGTTTTTTCTTCTGAAATTAAAGTTGTTGCACCGTTTTCTTGGACAACTAATGGGTTGATTTCATCACCTTTAAAAATTGCTTTTAGTGTTAAATCTTGTTTTTTGTCATTTAATAATACCATTGTAAAATTCCTTCTTTCTATATAGATAATTATATACACAATATTATAATATTATCTAGAATAACAATAAAAATATTTTGTTTTCCGTTATAATTTTCCGTTATAATATAAAAAGGTAAATTTAGAAGAAAGAGGAGAAAAGAATGAAACGAAATGAAGCACCAGCACAATATAAATGAGATTTCAATCATTTATATTCCAATCATGAAGCATGGAAAAAAGATTTAGCAAAAATTGTAAAAAAATTAGAAGAAATTATCACCTTTAAAGGAAAATTAAATCAAGTAGCTGTTTTTAAAAAATATATTTTTTTAGATGAAGAAATTGATTTAATTGCAAATAAAATGGAACAATATTTACATATGGGTGATATTGATACAACTGATTTATCATATCAAGAATTAGCAGGAACTTATTCAAATACTTTAAATCAAATTTCAAGTCAATTAGCTTTTGTTGCTCCCGAATTAAAAGCAATTGGTGAAAAAACAATTATGACATGAATTAAAGAAGATTCTGCATTAAGTGCATATGAATATAGTTATCGTAAGTTTTTTAAAAATGCAAAATATATTTTATCAGAACGTGAAGAAGAAATTTTAGCTTTAGTAACACAGTCACGAAGTGTAGCTTATGAATTGTATGATTTATTAGCATATGCTGATAAAAAGCCAACTTTTATTGATTATAAAGAAACAAAAACAGAATTAACAAATAGTGTATATAGTGAAATTATGGAGAAATCTGATCCATTAGGTGAACAAGAATTTCGAATTAAAACAGCACAATTGTTTTCTGAGCATTTAGTTGATAAAAAACATTCTTTTGCACGAATTTATGAGGGAATCATTCAACATAGTGTTGAATCTGTTCGCTTACGTGGTTATAAAAATACTTTACAAGCATCATTAAATAATGATGATGTATCTGAAGAAATTTATGCAAGTTTAATTAAATATGGTCGTGAAAATAGTCATTTATTTGTTCAATATAATGAGTTATTAAAAAAACATTTTAAATTTAAAAAGTTTTATCCAACTGATCCTAGTTTGAAGTTAGTTAAAAACATTGCATCATTAGATAAGAAATATACTGTTGAAGATGCAAAAAAAATGATACGTGAATCTTTACAACCATTAGGAAATGAATATTTAACCCAATTAGAGTTAGCTTGAAGTGATCATCGCATTGATTACTTTGAAGATACTAATAAACGTAGTGGTGCTTATTCATCTGGTGGTTCAGGAGTTGAACCAATTATTTTAATGAATTGAGATGATACAATTGGTTCAGTTAATACATTAGCACATGAAGCCGGTCATTTTGTTCACACATTATTAGCAGATTTAAATAATAAATATCCATTAAATAGTTATCCAATTATCTTAGCAGAAGTTGCTTCAACAGTTAATGAGTACTTATTATTTGATTATTTATATAAAAATGCTGAAAGTAAAGAAGAAAAAATTTATTTATTACAAAATCGAATTGATGAAATTATGGCAACTTTCTTTCGCCAAATTCATTTTGCTGATTTTGAATGAGCTGCGCATAAAATGGTTGAAAATAATGAGCCATTAGATGCTGATAAATTAGCAAATCTTTTTGATCAAAAAGCTAATGAATTTGGTTATACTGTTTTTGATAAACATGATTTACAACAAAAGACATATAGTTGACCACGAATTTTACATTTCTTTCATTCACCATATTATGTTTATAAATATGCAACTTGTATTGTTGCTTCATTTAAACTTTATACTGATGTTATTAATGGCCATCCAGAATATTTACTAAATTTTTTAAAACAAGGTGGTCGTAAAGAACCATTAGCAATTTTAAAAGATATCGGAATTGATTATACTGATGCTAATGTTTATAATGGCTTGATTACAAAATTAACAGAAATGATTAATAATCTTACTCAATTATTAAAATAGCATTATATTAATTATATTATATAAAAAAATTTATTATATTAAAATTAAAAATAAAAAATATTTTGTCAAATTATTTTTAAAAATATTTGTTTAAATTACAAATAATTTGATAAAAATTAATTTTATTTTGTTTTTAATATTTTTTATAAAATATTATCAATACTTTAAGTATTAATTTAATTATTAAGTTTTAGAAAAAGGAAAAATACTGAAAAATGAAAAAATTATTAAATATTTTAGGAATATGTGGATTAATTAGTACACCCGGAGGAAGTTTAACTGCTTGTAGTGGTAATAAAAAACTGCAATATTTAGAAGAAGCAATTCCTGAAACGACAAATCAAGAGCAAGAAGATAATATCAATAATGTTGAAACAACAATTCACCTATTAAATGATAAAATTAATATTTTAAATCAACAAATAAACATAGAGAATCAACAAATAAACATAAAAAAAATCAAAAAATTACAAAATAATATTTTGCAACTAAAAGCAAAAATTAAAGAACTTGAAAAAATTGGAACAAGCTGACCTTAGAAATATCAAGGAAATTAATTTGTTAGATTTAAAAATTAAAGTTGGTGATATTGAAAAAGTAAAAGAATCAGAAATTAGACTATATTTACAAGCAGCAATTTTAACAGCAATAAGACAACAATTAAATGCGACAATAACAGAAAATGATTTTTCTTTTAATTTCAATAGACTTCTTGCATAACCTATTAAAATAATTGTAAATATTTTTAAAAAGATACTAATAGCAAATTATAATTTTAATTAATTATGTCTTTTATTTAAAAATT
>NZ_RXFY01000091.1:0-4289 GCF_044714355.1 Spiroplasma sp. ald
CATAATTTTAGATTCCTATAATTTCTATTTTAAATATATTTTATAGGAATTTTAAAATAACTAGGTTATGCAAGAAGTCTAATATTGTTTTCTTCTAATTATTCTGTAACAATATTTTCAATATCATTTGTTGTATATCCTAATGTGTATACATCTGGTGAGTTATAACATGCGCTAATATTTGAAATTGTATGTTGATAATTTTCACCAAGTTTTAATTTTAAATGTTTAATAATACTAAATTTTATATTAGTATCATAGTCTCTACTATTTAAGCTAAAATCAATATGTTTAGTTTTTTTAATACTATTATTTTTAATTTCCTTAAATTTAGAAATTATTTTTTTAAAAGTATTATTTTTTGATTTAAGTTATCAATTTTTTTTGTATAATTAATGTTTATTTGTTTTAATTCATTTTTTTCACTTTTTATTTTAATTAACTCTGTTTTTAAATCGTTAACTAATTTAATTTAATCATAAATTTTTAATTGATCTGTTGTATTCTTTTTTGCTATTTCAGTATGATTAACAAGTATTATATGTAATGTCTTAAATCACGATTAATTCACTCAACAATAGGTTTTTGTTTAGGTTTACCTTTATCACAAAAATAAACTTTAGTACCAATATAAGATTCAATTTGTTTTCATTCTGAATTTAAATATTATCCTAGTGAATATACAAAAACTTTAATAAAAAAAGAAGTTGTCCATCAAACAATTCCAATTCGTTTTCCACAATCAAATGGGAAAATTAAAAGATTTCATCAAAACTGAAATAAATTTTTTGAATATCTTCCACGCTATCCTAAAAATTTTGAAAATGTTAGAAAAGTTATTGTAATCTTTCTAGATTATTATAACAATATTCGACGACATAAAACCATAAATATTTTAACACCTGCTGAAGTTGCGTTAAAATTTTTAAAAGACTAGCTAATTTATTTTACTTTTCTAAAAAAATAGGTATAATTTTAATTGAAAGAAATTATTGTTGACAATAATTGAACAGAGAAATAGTGGCTGGTGGAAACTATTGGAATTTTAAAGCGTGATGACAACATGAAGATAAAATTTAATAGATTTTGACAAGTAAGCGCATTAACTAAAAGATAATGAAATAGGATGGCACCGCGATTTTTCGTTCCTAAGCAATCTTTTAGTTTTTTATTTAGAAGGGAAGAAAGTTATGAATATGCAAAAACTACGAGGAACTGAAGATCTTTATTATGAAAAAGCAAGTGAATTAAGTGCCCTAGAATTAATGCTGCGTAGTCTTGCTATGCAATATAACTATCATGAAATTAGAACTCCAATTTTCGAAGCAAAAGATTTATTTGTGCGTTCAGTAGGAGCAGAAACCGATATTGTTAGCAAAGAAATGTTTGAATTATTAGATAAAAAAGAGCGAGCATTTGTTTTACGTCCAGAAGGAACCGCACCTGTTATTCGCAGTATTATTGAAGATAAACTATATGGGAAATATGAATTACCATTAAAATTATTTTACCTTGGGAATATGTTTCGTTATGAACGACCTCAACATGGCCGTTTACGTCAATTTAATCAGTTTGGAATTGAAGTGGTCGGAACTAAGAATTATTTATTAGATGTTGAAGTTATTTTACTTGGTTATAATTTATTAAAAACACTTGGATTAACAAACTTAACATTAAAACTAAATTATTTAACAGTTGGTGCAGCACGAACAAAGTATCTTGGTGTGTTAACAGCTTTCTTCCAAGAACAAACATTATGTGCTGATTGTCAAATTCGGGTACAAAAGAATCCATTACGAGTATTAGATTGTAAAATTGATCATGATAAATTTAGTAATGTGCCAAAGATTTATGATTATTTAACCCCAACAGAAAATGAAGAATTTGTTGCAATTCAAAAGTTGTTAACTAAATTAGGAATTCCTTTTACCTTAGATGCGCAATTAGTACGAGGATTAGATTATTATACTGGCGTTGTTTTTGAAATTGTGATTGAGGAAGCAGAGCGAGAATTAACTTTACTAGGTGGTGGACGGTATGACCAATTAGTGCACAGCTTTGAACCAAGTTTAGATTATCCAGCGGTAGGCTTTGCCTTAGGATTAGAACGATTGTTATTAACTTTAGCTGCGAATGATATTGTCCTAGCTGATGAGGCTTATCTTGATGCTTATTTAATTTGTTTATCTGATCATGCGCGTTATTTTGCTGCTTCGTTGTTGTTATTACTTCGAGCAAGTGGTTTTCGTGTTGATTGTGATTATTTAACACGTAGTGTTAAAGCTCAGTTTAAATCATTAGAGCGTTTGAAAGCAAAGAATGCTATTATTATTGGTGATGAAGAATTGAAAAAAAACGTTGTAAAAATTAAAAACCAACAAACAGGAAAAGAACAAAAAGTTAAGTTTGACAAGATTATTACAGTTTTAAGTAAGGAGAAGAAATAATGAAGAGAACACATACTTGTGGTGAATTAACATTAAAAAATGTTAAAACAAAGGTTGTTTTAAGTGGTTGAGTGGCAAAGAATCGTCGGTTAGGGGGGATTATTTTCTTAGATTTACGTGATCGAACAGGGATTACACAAGTTGTTGTCCAACCAGAGCATCCCCAATATGCGATGATTAATACAATTCGAAATGAATTTGTTATTAGTGTTGAAGGTGTTGTAATTGAACGAAAAAGTAAGAATTTAGAATTACCAACCGGGGCAATTGAAATTGCAGCTAAACAAGTCACAATTTTATCAAAAGCCGAAACGCCGCCATTAATTATTAATGATGTCACTGATGCGTTAGAAGATGTTCGAATGAAATATCGTTATTTAGATTTACGTCGACCAATAATGCAACAAAAAATTATGTTACGAAATCAATTAGTGCAAACAATTCGGCAATTTTGTCATGCTCATCAATTTATTGATATTGAAACACCAATTTTAAACAAATCAACACCAGAAGGTGCCCGTGATTTCTTAGTTCCCTCGCGTTTAAATCCCCATAATTTTTATGCGTTACCACAATCACCGCAATTGTTTAAACAGTTATTAATGTTAGCCGGATTTGATAAATATTTTCAAATTGCAAAGTGTTTTCGCGATGAAGACTTACGAAGTGATCGTCAACCAGAATTTATGCAATTAGATTTAGAAATGAGTTTTGTTGAGCGCGATGATATTATCCATTTTGTTGAAACATTATTTCAAACAATTATGCAAGATGTGATGAAAGTTAAAATTAAAACGCCCTTTTTTCGGATGGATTATAATGAAGCAATTGAAAAATATGGCACTGATAAACCAGATACGCGCTATGATTTACAGTTATTTGATGCAAAAGATATTTTTGCAAAAACTGAATTTAGAGTCTTTGCAACAGCATTAAAAAAGGAGTTGAGTTTAAAAGGGATTTTTCTTCCCCAATTAGTCAGCAAAAAACAAGTTGAAGAATTAACACGGATTGCCCAACAAAACAAAGCACAAGGGTTAGCATGAGTTAAACAAAAAAAGAATAATTGAGAAGGACCACTTGCAAAAATACTTAGTGATGATGAAAAAGCAAAATTATTACAAAAATGTAATAAACAAACTGGAACATTCTTCTTTGTTAGTGATGAAAAAGCAGTTACTTGCCAAGCTTTAGGAGCAGTCCGAGTAGCATTAGCTAAAATGTTTGCTTTAATTCCACCGAATGAATATCACTTCTTATGAATTGTTAATTGACCATTATATGAATGATCAGATGAAAATCAACGTTATGAAGCAGCTCATCATCCTTTTACCGCGCCAACTAGTGAATTTATTGATAATTTTGAGCAGAAAATGGCAACTACGCGTGCTGATGCTTATGACTTAGTTTTAAATGGTTATGAAATTGGGGGAGGAAGCATTCGTATTCACCAAAGTGAAGTTCAAACCCGAATGTTTAAATCATTACAATTATCAAACCAAGAAATTGAGAACAAATTTGGTTGATTTTTAAATGCTTTTAATTATGGTGTTCCACCCCATGGCGGAATTGCATTTGGACTTGATCGGCTAGCAATGATTTTAACGAATAGTGAATCAATTCGGGATGTGATTGCTTTTCCGAAGAATACAACAGGAACTGATCCAATGACAGCTTCACCAAGTCCAGTTGAGGACAAACAGTTGGATGAATTAGGGATTAAGTTAAAATAATAAATAGACTTCTTGCATAACCTAGTTATTTTAAAATTCCTATAAAATATATTTAAAATAGAAATTATAGGAATCTAAAATTATGAAATTTGATAAATTTGATTTTATT
>NZ_RXFY01000092.1:0-4262 GCF_044714355.1 Spiroplasma sp. ald
TAAATAAAAGACATAATTAATTAAAATTATAATTTGCTATTAGTATCTTTTTAAAAATATTTACAATTATTTTACTAGGTTATGCAAGAAGTCTAATATTTGCTATCACCTGTTCTTATGACAACACTAGCAATCATATTGTTCTTAGTTACAATTCTAATTCTTTCTCTTTTTGTGCTATTTCTTCAATAAAAATTTACATAATCTCAATTATTAAAAATTATTTTTGAAAAATTATTAACATCATATTCTCTTGTAAATCATTTTCATATATCAAATTGATCTTTATCATTATAAATTTTTTCCTTAATTTTTTTGAAAAAGTGATAAGTTATTACCAGATTCATATTTTATAATTATAATTTCTTCTCAAAAATTTGGTTCAAAAGAAACATAAAATTTACCAGTTTTACTTGAACCAACAAGTTCATTGCCATCATCAACGCCTCTTTTGTTTCTAATTAAATTTTGTAAATTATTTGTTTGTTGATAATTAAGATTATTAGACTTCTTGCATTTTTATTTTATTCTTTATCGCAATACTTACGAGTTTATCAAACATTGCCTAATGGATTACGTGGTTTATTTGGTTTAGCATGGATTATTTTATTTTTTCAGAAAGTTTTAAAAATTAAATCTTAATTATAATGAAATAAGATAAAATAATGGTATAACAGAGAGAAAGGTTTGGATGAAAAAGAAAATTGCAATTTTAGGAGATTCACTAACTTTTGGTTATTTACCGATGGGAACTGGCAAAATGGCAGATGCTGATAATTGACCAGTAAAATTAGAAAATTTATTAACAAAATATTATCAAACAGGAGAAATTGAAATTCAAACTGATACCCAACCAGGACGAACAATTATTAAGCCATTAATTGATTTTGGTTTTCCCCAAGATAATGGAATGGACAATTTATCAGTTTTATATCAAAAAACACATCCAATTGATTTATTCATGATTTTTTTAGGAACAAATGATTATTTTGGTTATGATGCTTATGCAAAATTAAAAGAAATCCCAGATTATCCAATTGAAACAAAAATTGTTGATTCATTAGGGGAATTGATTAATAAAATGAAAGTATTGCATAAAGATAATAAAGAAGAAGTGAATTATCATGTTTTAGTAGTTTGCCCACCAAAAGTATTAACATTGCATGATGGTGAATTGTTGACATCCTTACCAGAAGCTTATCAAAAATATTGTGCAAAATTAAATATTCCTGTTGTTAATTTAAAATTATCAGCAAATCCACATCCCGAAGATCAAAATGAATATGATGGTATTCATTATACACCAATGGAAACAATGCCTGTCGCCCAAACCATTTTTGATGTTATTGTTGCAGAAAATTTATTAAATTTAAATTAATTTTAGTAAAAAGCAATTAGAAAGGAATTAAACATAAATGATTATTGGTGTTTATGGTTATATTGGAGCAGGAAAAACAAGTGCCTGTGAATACTTACAAAATAAATATCATTTCACTTATTTAAATGCGGATAAAATTGCAAAAGAAATTATGCAAGAGCCAACCGTTTTGTTTTTTTTAGAGCAAACTTTTCCGGGAATAGTTATTAATGGTGTTCTTAATCGTGAGCGTTTATGAACAATTATTTTTACTAATCCTCTTGCTAACAATAAGTTGAATAATTATTTATGACCAAAAGTTAATCAACAAATTATTACAATTATTAATAATAATCCAAACCAAAAATTTTTAATTGAAGCAATTGGTTTAAGCACATTAGCACTTTCTTTTACAGCAAAAATATTTATTACTGCTAGTAAAAAGAACATTATTACGCGAATTAATGCTCGTGATCAACAATCATCAGAACAAATAGAACAGTTATTAAAAATTCAAGCAACTTTTTTTAAACAGATAAAACCTGATTATAAAGTAACCACTAACAAATCACTGCCAAAACTGTACCAAGAATTAGATAAGATAACGGAAGACATATTAGGAGATGAACAATAATGCACCGTTTTGTTGCCAATCAATTAGAAAATAATTACTTTATTTTAGCTGAAGATGATGTTAAACAAATTAAACAAGTTTTGCGTTTAAGAGACCAAACACAAATTATTTGCATTTATAATTGTGAACATTATTTAACGATATTAGAAGTACAAGCACCACAAAAGTATTTATTTAAATTAATTAAAAAATTACAGCAAAATCATGAAAGTCCAATTAAAGTACGATTAATTGCAGGTCTAATTCGGAATGCAAAATGAGATTATTTATTACAAAAAGCAACAGAATTAGGAGTTAATGAAATCATTCCCTTTCAGTTTAGTCGTTGTGTGGTACAATTAAAAGGTGAAAATAATTTTAAAAAGATTGAACGTTGAACAAAAATTTGTAAGGAAGCAGCAGAACAATCTTACCGTAATCAAGTACCGTTCGTACATGATGTTGAAAGTGATTTAAAAGTGTTACAACAATATCAAAGTGATGTTAATCTTGTTTGCTATGAAAACGTTGCAGAAACATTATCAATAAAACAGTTTTTACAACAAGATTTTAAAACAATTACAGTTGTAATTGGCCCTGAAGGTGGATTTATTCCACATGAAATTGCGGTTTTATCTTCATATCAATATTACCCCGTTTCATTAGGGCAACGAATTTTACGAGCTGAAACAGCACCAGTTGCACTTTTAGCAATGATTATGTATGAAAAAGAATTATAGGAGAGGGCAAAGATGACAAAAGTAGTATCGATTAAAGCACTAGTTAGTGTTGCAAATATAATATTATATACAGCTTTAGTACTAATTTTTCTAATTTTAGGATTACAAAAATGAGATATTGCAGCAGTAACGGGCTACAAAATTGGCTATGTTTTAATTGGTTTTGCTATTATTATTTTTATTATTTATCATTTAGTTCGTATTCATGAGTTAAAAAAGACACCATTTCAATTATTACGTAAACATATTATTTTTATGCAAATTTTTTATATTGGTCAATATTTGATTTTTGTGATTAGTTTATTTTTTTTAATTTTAGCTAATACAAAATTTTTAAATCCAGCCCAAATTTGTATTTTTTGATATGTATGATTTCCAACAGTCTTTGTTGGTACAATTGCTTGTTCAATCTTGGAATCAATTGTTCGTGTTGAAGAACGAATTTTTATTGTTAAAAAAAATTGACAAGATTCAGAACAATGAGCAAAAGAACAAGAAAAAAATAATACTGTTTTAACAAATGAGCAGCAAGCAAAAAAGAGCAAAAATCCTTTCTTTGATGATGATAAAAATAATAATTAGTTTATAATTAAAAAAGAGAAATTAATAACGGAGGATGAAAAAATGAAAAAAATATTAAGTTTATTAGGAGCAATAATGATTGGGACTACTATTGGATCAAATGTTGTTGCATGTATGCCTCCAAGAAATGTTGGCAACAATAATAATATTGTTGGGGACAAATTAGACTTGAATTCATTTTCTTATGATAAAATTATTGCCAAAAAATTTAGTTTAAAAAAAGATAGTGCAATTGTTAATGATGAAATTAATTTAACTTCAGCAATTACAAAAGGAATTCAAAATTTATCTCCAGTATATTTGCCTTGAGATGAAGTTAATATTACGGTTAACTTTTTAAGTGATAAATTTACTTTTAATCAAGTTTATGTCAAAATGGAAGCAAAACCAGATGCAAAATCAGTAAAAGGTTCAGTAATGTGAGGAAATTTAGAAACAAAATCTTATGTTGATCTTCGTCCAGATTTAAAAAATTGATTATCATTAGCATCACCAACATTAGAAGTTAAAGATCCAAGTGAATTAGATGCTGTTGCTACTAAGACATTAGGTGGCCCAGCCTTTAACCAAAGTAATTTGGATGGTCTTGGCTTACAAGGAACATATCATGAAGACCAAAAACGTTATATAGTTTCAGTTAAAAGTGGTCAAAGTAACTTTTTCCAAACAAGTGAAATTATTTGGTCGTATAAATTATTTAAGGGTCTTAAATTAATATCTTAGAAATTGTGGAATAATAGACTCCCTGCATAACCTAGTTATTTTAAAATTCCTATAAAATATATTTAAAATAGAAATTATAGTAATCTAAAATTATGAAATTTGATAAATTTGATTTTATTAATGATAAAGAATTATTCCGATTAACAAGAATAAAACAAGCCACTTTTAATAAAATGTTAGATATTTTAAAGGTTGCTGAAATAGAAAAATTTAAAAAAGGTGGCAAAGCTAACAAATTATCACTAAA
>NZ_RXFY01000093.1:0-4177 GCF_044714355.1 Spiroplasma sp. ald
AAAGGTCCACGCAATAAAGCATTAACCATATCAACATAGGCTTTTTGNCCTGTTGTATTACCTTCCAATGTAAAAGGTACTTGTGGCAAATTAATTGTTGCCATAATTTCACTCCCTTATTATCTAAGGTTTTTAAGTGTATAATCAGTTAATTTTTTAATTTCATCAGGAGTATATGCTCCTTTTTCTTTAATAATTTCAATTTCATCATTTTTATTTTCAACTGAATTTTCAATCATATCTTTAATAAAATTAGTTGGTGAAACTGATGGTTGTTCTTCAACAAACAAATCCGGTTTTAATTCTTTTAAAGTTTGGACTTTTTCAGTTAAAGAATTACCACTAACTTTATTTAAATTAGTTTTAATATCTTTAATTTTAGTAGGTGGAACATCTTTAAAGGCTTTTAATTCATCTAATTCATTAGATAATTTAATAAAGTCTTCTTTTGATATAACATCTTCGCGTTTTTGCACACTTTCTCTAATTTGCTTTGCTTCATTATTAAACTGATTTAAGATATTTTCTGCAATCTCTTCACTTAAACCTTGTTCTATTAATTGTTCTTTTGTAAGTGCCATTTTATAAACCTCTCTTTTTTTATTCTTGTCCGATTAACAAGTCAGCATAAACTCTTTTTTGATACAAAAAGATTAAAACTTACATTAATTATACACCAATAGTTTATTAATACAATACTTTTTATAAACTAATACTAAACTTAATATATTTTGCTGCTAATTTAACCCTTAAAACGCTTCATAAGAACTATTTTTCAAAATAAAATTTTGCAAATAATTCATAATTTTGCTTGTATATATATATATATATATACTGAAGGTAGAACTTGATAAAAAGTTTCAAGATTAAGAAAAGGAGAAAAACAAGTATGAAAAAAATTTTAAGTCTGTTAAGTGTCTTAACTATTGGTGGAACTGCAGTACCAACAACAATTGCCGCTAGTCCTTATCAAGAAAATAATGTTAGAATTAAAAGAGATGAAAACATTAATTTTGTTTCTTCACAAGGAATATTATTAAAAGATGATATTTTCGAATTAAATAATTCATACCCCCCATATAAAATTTATAGTAAAAATAATAAGATATTTATTTATTCAAATACAAAACTTTTTATATATAATACTAAAACAAAAAATATTGAATTTAATGAAAATTGAACAATTAATAATTTTGAAACTAAAGTTTTTTTAAATAAATTTATTTATTCTCGTGGTCTTTCTATTATTAGTGAATATAATAAAGAAACAAAGAAACATAGAACTATAATAGAAAAAAAAGATTCTTTTTTCAGTTATATTATTTATTTAAATAATAGATTATATTTTGAATCAACTGATGGCAAAGTATATGAATATAATCCCGAAACAAAAGAACATGAAATTATTTTAGAAAATACAGAAAATACTTCACTTGATTTTTCATTTTACTTAAAAAACAAAATATATTTTGTTTTTAGTGATAAAAAAATATATGAATATAATCCCAAAACAAAACAACATGAAATCATTTCTTTAATAAATTATAATTTTATTGATTATAATGGTGTTGTTTTAAATAATAGATTGTATTTTGGATCAACTGATGGCAAAGTATATGAATATAATCCCGAAACAAAAGAACAAAAAATCGTTATTGTAACAGATAAAAATATCAGTTTTTTTGGTGTTGTTTTAAATAATAGATTGTATTTTGGATCAACGGATAATAAACTATATGAATACTGACCATTTGAATTAATGATAACTGATACTAAATTATTAAAAGAATGACAAATGAATTTTAATGAATGAAAAAAAGAAATTGATCGTCAAAAAAAAGAGGATTTTCCTAGTTTTACAATAGAACAAAAAAGAACTTGAAAGGGAGATAAAAAAGATGAGCTAAGAAATAAAATACATTCTTTAAATCAAAATTTACAAATAATAAAAAATAGTGAAGAAATACAAAACCTAAATCTAAAAGTTCGGTCATTAAAAAATGATTTAAATATTTTAGAAAATAGAATTAATGATTTATATAATAAAGTTAATCAAATTAATGTTAGAGTTAATAATAATAATAAGTTAAAATGATGTCAAAATATAGGAACATTAATTTCTGTACTTAGTGCTCCAATTCCGGTTGTAGGAACCTCAGTTTCATTAATTTCGGGATTAGCTGCTGTTGCCTGTCAAATTAATGAAACTATTACTGAATAATTTAATAATTAATGAAAAAAATATTAAGTCTTTTAGGAACAATCACTTTAATTGGAACAAATACAACAAGTTTAGTTGCTTGTGATAATATATCAGAATATACACCCGAAGAATTAACAAAATTAAAAGAAGAAAATAAAATAAATACAACAAATCAAGAAATTAAAGATAATTTAGAATGAATAGCACCACAAGAAAAACCATTTAATCAAGTTGATAATAAATGATATTATGTAGTATGTCGTGGTGATAAAAATAATAATTGAGAAATTGCTAAATTTAAAAATGATTTTAATGATAATAAATTTAAAGTTATTAAAAAATTAAATATTGGTGAGTTAAAATTACTTTATAATATGGATTATGATAAACATTTACAAGTAGGATATGATATTTCTAAAAAATGAATATCAAATATTAATAATGACTATTTTAAATCAGTTTATCGTTGAAATTTAGATACTAATATATCTGATTTATTAGATATTGATGAAAATGGTAATATAAAAGTTAATGATTAAAAAAAGAGATAATTAAATCTCTTTTTTTGTTTTTTATTTTGATTTAAATGTAATTTTAATTGGGTTATCATTTTTATTGCGAATACCCAATACATTTGGATTAGAAACATCTAATATGATATCTTTGTCATTACCTAAATAATTTCAAATAACAAGTAATAATCTTGCTAATAATTGAACAAATATTGTTTTTGAAAATCTAATTTTTAATTTTAAATCACTAGTATAATATGCTTGTAAATATATTTCTCTAATTTTATCTTTATCACTATTAGATAATTTTGTTATTTGTAATAAAAAGTTAATATTTATTTTCTTTTGATTATCAACATAACTATTTTTATAGTTATCATTTGGTAAACCATTAGTTTTAAAAGTATCAATTGTTTTAATATCATTAGTTATTTCTTTCGTATCTATTGTAAAAGTATCTGGAAAATTAACTTTATCAACTTGTGAGCGACCATCTTGACTTAAAATAGAAACATCTATTAATGCACATACATTATTATTACAACTATTAACTCCACCATTTAAATTAACATTTATATCTGGTATAAAATTTTCTATATTTGGTGTCCCACATTCAACTTGTAAATTACTTAGATTACTTATTTCTATTGTTTTATAAGCATCTTGAAATTTACTGATACTTTGAATTGTTGGGTCAATTTGTTTTAAATCAATTTCTACCTCATAATAAGCATAATTAAATTCATCAGAAAATAAATTAATTTTTGTATAACTTGAAGATATTGATTTTTTACATTGTGCTGGTGCTGTAATTTTGGTTTTTAATGGTAGTACTACATCGGAAGGCATAATATCTTTTGTATAAGGTTTATAGTTATATGGAACTGGTGGTAAGACATATTGTGGGTAATTAAAAGTTGGTATTTCATAGTCATGGGGTAATAAAAAACTAGCTTTATAATTAGTTGTCATATCACGTAAATAATTATTTAATACACTTTTTGTTTTACCTCTGAAACTTCATACTGATAAGCATAAATAATCTTCTTCATTATTTGTATATGGGTTATCAGCATAAAAGATAATTTCAAAATTACCTTTATATAATGCTTGAATTGAAAACATATCAATTATATAACTACAATTTGTTCCATCAGGTGTTTGTAAGAATTCGCAATCATTATCTTTTTCACTATCACTAACTGGTTTTTGTGCTTCAACTGCTTTTGTTTGTTCATTAATTAAATAAATTCGGTTAGTTTTTTCATTTAATTGTTTTAAATTATAAGTTGAATAAATTAATTCACTTGTTGGTTTACCATCTTTATTTAAAACAGTACCTTTGCATTTATCAGTTAATAAAGTAGTAAATCCTAAACTAGTAGCATTAGCACCAAAGATAGCACTAACTTTGTCGTTTCCTTGTTCTCTAAATATTGGTTGTATGTATTATTTAAGGGTT
>NZ_RXFY01000094.1:0-3814 GCF_044714355.1 Spiroplasma sp. ald
GCATTTAAAATTTGTGTTAAGTTAGGAGTATTATTTTCATCAATAATTGCCCTAAAATTTTCTCACTTACCGTCTTGCCCAGGAGTTTTAAATTGTAATTTAACTGTTCCGGCACTCATTGTAACATCATTACTTTTTAACTCAGTATTACTTATTCCAAAATCACGTAAAATATTAGAACCAGCATAATTCATTAATTGTGGACCTAAGAAAAACTCAATTTTAGGAAGAAAACTAGTGACAATTGTATTAATTTCTTGTCATGTCTTTGGCTGAACAAGATTTGTGTTAACAGCATCAATTCTTTTGTCACCTTTTGCAGCAAAAATATCTAAAATACTTCTAATTAATAAAGTTGGTTTTAAACTAAGTAACTTTACTTTATTTTGGTTAATTTCACCACCGAAAAATGATAATCGATATTTACTATCCGTTTCTTTGTAATCACTTCGATAACCAGTTAAAGTATGAAATATTAAACTGTCTAAATTTGTATTAGTATTTTGATAAAAATACCCTGTTTTACCAAAAGCAACTTTAATATTTTCTTTTAAATTGGTATTAACTGGTGAGAATAAATATTGGATTAATGGCAGAACTGTATTATGTGTTGATTCAATTTTTTCTTTTCCTTCTCTAACAAATCATTGTAATAAAGCAATTAAATCAGATGCCATATTATGTAAAAGGTCTTTAACTGTTCCTTTTCCAACAAGAATTTGATTAAAAGAAATATTTTTATTAAGATAACCACTAATATCAAATTGTAAAGTCTTAAGATTTTCAGCAATAATATTTAATAGTGTGTCAAATTTTTCAAGAAAATCTGGTTCATTAATTTTAGTTAAATCAATCTCCATAATTTCTTTCTCTGGTAAAGGCAATAAGCCAATAAAAGTATATAAATCAGCAAAAGTTATATTTACTCCTTTTACTAATGGCGGCAATGGTAAATTAATATTTTTTAATTTACTACTCATATTGTCAATTTTATTGACAGTATTTTTTAAAAGAATTAACTCATTTGTAACTCATTGAATTTTAACATTGAATTCTTCTTTATCTTTTTTTAAAATATTAACACTAGCAGTTCCATTAACAACATCTAAACCTTTTTTAGAGTCTTGTTGTTGTAAAATAGTTGACATATTAGCTTGTGCTATTTTTTCATCTGAATGATTATTATCAATAATCTTTGGTTGCACAAATGTTGCATCATTTTTAACAGCTAATTTATAACTGCCTAAATTAAGACGACTACTTAACATTGTTGCGAACTCCTCACTTGTTGCATTTGATGATGAAGCAAAAAAAGGTGTTTCAACATATTGTGACAATTCGCGCTTAAGATTTTCAAGATTTGCATCTTCTTTTTTACTAGTACATGCTGTCATTAAAGCAGCATTTGACCCTACTAATGAAATAGCTCCTAAAAAGGCTAGTAACTTTTTCATTTTCTTTCCTCCTTATTGTAGTTCAGTTTTAAATAAAACAAAATATAAACTAATATTTATTTAAATTATAATTAAAAAACCGTATTGTTATTTAAATATAACAAAGTAACATATCTACCTCAACTAAAATTTTAAACTCTTTTTTATCTGAACAAAGGATTAAGAAAATTTATCAGAATGACTTTTAAGAGTTGCTAAAAAATTTATACAAAATTAATATGCTCATTTGAGGTATATTAATATTACTCTTTTACAATTTATTATGCAAACATTTAATATAAATAAATTAATCACGAATTACTAATTCATTTTGAAGTTTCATTACTTTTTCTGCTCCTAAAACTCGATCAGCAATTGCTAAAGCAAAATTCATTGTTGAACCAACTGAAGCCCCAGTAATAATATGACCATCAGTAATAGCAGCCATTTCATCATTATAAATTGCCTTTTCCATTCCTTCGATACATCCCGGATAACTAGTGGCTTCTTTATTGTCTAAAATTCCTAAATGTCCTAAAATTTGGGGTGCTGCACAAACTGCAGCAATTGTTTTTTGATTATTATTAGCTTTTAATAACCAATCTTTTAACATCTCATTTTTTGCAATATTATCAACACCAATGCGACCACCTGGTAAAATGAAACCATCATAATCTTCATATTTAATATCTTCAATTAATTTATCAGCCTTAATCGTAACATCATGGGATGAAACAACTTCTAATGCTTTAGTAATACTAATTAATTCTAGCTTAATGCCTCCTCGTCGTAACACATCAGTTGTAATAATTGCTTCGCCTTCTTCAAAACCTGTTGCTAAAAACAATGCAAATTTCATAAATAACACCTCTTTTCTCTTGGTAATTATAATATAATTTTATATAATTGTTAAGAAAAAAGGAAAAAGGTGTTATGCATGGGATTTTTCTCAAAAGTAGTTTATAAATTTCATCGGACAAAACATAAACGAAATAAAAAATATTATTTATTAAAAAATCGTAAAGCATTAACTGTTAATAGTATTATTCCACAAGACATTAATATTCATGTGATTAAAACTTTTCGGGAAAAATTCACGAGTTTAATTCAACCAAATGACATCACAATGAAATATGGATATTTATTACGGAAAGTACGTGGTTTTAATAGTTTTGGAATTTTTTATCAACTTGATGTTATTTTTTGCAATAAAAATTTTGAAGTTATTCAAACAATTCAAAATTTTGGACCACAAAAAATGAGTCATTATTTTCCACAATGTTATTTTGTCTATTGTCTTGCTCATGGAATGATTAATTTTTTAAATATTAAACCAAACGATATTTTACGAATTATTTAATTTATCATTAATATTTTTAAAACTAAGTTATAATATAAATAATGTTATGGTTAAGGAGGAAAAACAATGGCAAAAATGAAATATGCAACAATTAAAATTAATGTAACATTCCAAAAAGTAATGATTTGAATTTCTGGGTTATGATTATTTATCTTAGCAATCTTAAATTCTTTTCCAAACGTTAATGTTAACACAAAACTTTTTGTTCACAATAATACTGGTGATAATGGTGCAATTATTTTGATTACAGCTTTCTTATTTATCTGTGTTGCAACCTTTATTCGTCATAAAATTGCTAAATTAGTTGCCGGAATTATTTTTATTACTATTGCAATTATTGGAATGATTGGTGCAATTATTACTTCAACAAAAGAAGTTTCAACATGAGTAATTGTTGTTGGTGAATTAATTGCTCTAATTGGTGCTTTAATATGATTATTAGAAGGAATTGGAGCAATTCGTGTTAATAAAACAAACACAGCAAGTACACTAAGTAATAACAAGTAATTATTGTAAAAAATGTTTAACTAAATTTAGTTAAACATTTTTTATTTATGAACATTATTCAAGATCAAGTTCTTCCTCTTCTGCAGCAATCACTTCACTATAAAATTTTCCTAATGATTGATTTTTATTATGACGGTCTTCTTGTTTGCCTTTAATTTTTCGTAATTGTTCTTCAACTTTATATAAACTTTGATCAACTGCCTTATAAAAATCACTATTGCGAACTTCTGCTTTTAAAAAATTATTTCGCCCTCTAATATCAATTGCAGTATGAATTACAATATTGTTTTCTTTCGTAAATTCAATGTCAACATGAACAAGATCATTTTCATTAACTTGTTGATATTTTAATAACTTATTAAAAGTATCAACTAAATGTTGGTTCATTGCATCGGTAATAATAATATTTTTACTACGAATTTTGTATTCCATAAATATTCGCCTCACTTCTATATCATCATTATAACAAAACAAAAGATAATTTTATGTTAAAACAAAAAAAGAAAAAAGGTAA
>NZ_RXFY01000095.1:0-4102 GCF_044714355.1 Spiroplasma sp. ald
AAGACATAATTAATTAAAATTATAATTTGCTATTAGTATCTTTTTAAAAATATTTATAATTATTTTAATAGGTTATGCAAGAAGTCTAATGAATAACATTTAATTTAAATTCTTTGTCGCTTGTTTTTTCATATAAAAAGAACATCTTTTTAATAAAGTTTTAACATAATTTTTTATGTTTACTTTATTTTGGAATGTTCAAAAAGTATTGATTTTTTAATAATTGACACATTCTTTTTTTTGTTTTGCAGCAGCAATTAAAGACCCTATAACATAAACTTAATGATAAATTAAAACTTGATAAATTCAAATTCGTTCTAGTTGTCTTAACAATTTTAAACAATTTTAAATTCAATTGTCTGTAAAAAAACATAACCTGTTTTATTATTTACAGGAACAGGATTAATAAACAAACCATATGAAAATGAATTATAAGCAAAACTTAAAACAAGTTGTGGATAACAATTGTGCGTATCTGGTCTTCAAAAGAAATTAAAAACAAATGAATTTTGATAATTTTCTAAATGCATTCAGCCATTACTAGTTATTGAATTTAAAACTAATTTTAAATCATGTTTGTCGGAAAGATAACGAAAAATAGCACCTATATTAGTAAAAAAAGAAGCACTTGGTTGAAAATTACTAATTTTTTCAGATAACATAGTAAAATCTGCTTTGGTTACATTAAAGACAATTTTATTACTATAAGTTTCAATTTTATAATAATGTCAAAAATCCATTATTTTTTTAGCAAAATCAAATAATTGATTATCAATATATTGTTTCGATGTTAAAACTTTAATTGGTGTTTTTAATGTTATTGCATTAGTTTTATTATTAAATGGTAAATTTTCAATCATAAAATCATTTGGAATAAAAGATGTTATATTCGCTCTAACATAATAATTATTTTTAATTTGAACTTTATTTTTAATATATTTTTGCTCATAAAATTTTAAAAAGTTTTCTGGAGTCAATTTTGTTGGGTCATACCCTTCACCCGCTCACGCCAACACAGAATCTTCTTCTTTTTTAAAATTTCAAGTTGGAGCATCAATACTATAAAAAGTATTAAAAATTAATGTATGATCATTGGCAACAAAATTAATCTTTCTTGAACGTAATTTTTCCGTAATTATTTGTCAAATTGTGTTTGATTGATCAATATTATTAAAATTACGTTTTAACTTTTCAATAATCTGATATTTATACTTACCAAAAAGATCATCAATAAAAGTAACAAAATAATTTGCCATTTTTTGTTGTATATTACTTAGTACTAAAATGTTATTACTAGCAACAACTAAGCTACTAATTGAATCAGGTACTTGTAATTCTTTAAAACTTACTTCATAGGGAATATTAAATTTAATGGTAATACCTTTTATAGTTTGCTTTTTACTTGCCATCATTCTTGCTAAGTTATCAAAATTTACCAATTTTAAAGTAAGACGAATATTTTTCTCATTTAATGATAATGGCAAGATATCATAATAATAGTTTGCATATTGCTTAATAATTTCCTGGTTAATAATATTAAGTTCTTTTTTGAAATCAATAATTAGTTGCTTTAAGAAATTTCACTGATAAATTTCATCACCAACTAACATTAGTTCGTTATTTTTTTGCAACTTTATAAGAAATTCCTGAAATATAGACATTTCATTAGGATAACTATTCATATCAATGTTGGTTTTTGTTTCTCATCAAGATTGAAGTCTTTTTTTTGCTTGTTCTAGAATTGTGTTAATAGTTTCAAGATCTTGATTTAAAGTTATTATTTTGTTATCATCAAAATTCTTTTCATGCATTGAACAACTAATAGTTGTTAAACTAAGACTTCCGCCTATACTAAAAATACTAAAAATAGTTAATAACCTTTTCATCTATTTGCCACCTACCTTGTATAACCTATACTACATAAAAATATTATATCATACTAAATATATAAAATAGTTCCACAATATATTAAATTTTATAATGAAATTAGAACCACAAAGTAAATTAAAAAAATTGAGTTAGGCCATCTTTAGCATAACTCAATCCGAAATAAATTTCATTTTTTATAAAAACTTTTCTTTGCATATTTAAAATTAGTTGATTTTTTAATTCATCTTATAACATATATTATTATATTTATTGTTTATATCTAATTATTCAATCTTAAATTCAAATGTATCTAATCGTAAATATTCTCCAGTATGAATATTATTATCCTTAATTGAAAGACGTGGAACAAAAGAATATCCAAAATTATTATAACCAAAATTTATTTTAATTTGTAAATTCTCAACGTTTTCAACCTTTTTTCTAAATCATTCGATAATAATTGAATTTGATTTTTTAACTAAATTAAATGTATGAAGTTCTGGTAATCATATTGAAAAATGAGTATCAGCAATTATAGTTGCAGTTCTTCTCTTATTGAAATAGTCAAAAATAGAACTAAAAATTAACTCAATATTTAAAAATTCTAATCTTTCTGAAGCAAAAGAATCAATTGTTTGTTTTAACGCATTGAAATTTACTTGTGACATATGAAAAACAAGCTTATCATTGAATGTTTCTAATTTATAATAATGCCAAAAATCTATTATTAATTGAGAAAATTGTGTTAATTTTTGATCAACTGGTTCTTTTTCCATTAAAATCTTAAATGGTTTTTTTAAAACTATTTAAGATTTGTCATTTTGTAAAGGTAAATTTTCAATCATAAAATCGCATGAATTTAAAGATGCTATATTTGCTTTAACATAATATTTTTCTTCAGAAATAAGTCCATTAGGAAATTGTACTCTTTGAAAAAATACAAGAAATTTTGTCATGTTAATTTATCTGGCTTATAACCTTCACCTGCTCATAATAAAACAGATGCATACTGTTTTGAAATATTATCAGTTAACTTATATAAAGACGGTAAATTACCATATGGAACAACTTTAGAAAAGAATGTAATATTAAGGCGATTTAATTCGGTACGAATAATATTTCAAACAGCATCAGGCACATTTGCTACATCATTAAAATCACTATTGTGTCTATCAACCATACTATAATTTTGCTTAGCAAAAAGAATATCAATAAAAGTAACAAAATAATCTTTAAGATCTGCTTGCATATGTTTTACAGCTACTAAGTCATTACTTACAACAATTAAACCACTAATTGAATCACGAACTTGCAACTCCTTAAATTTAACTTCATACATAATATTAAATTTAACTGTTAGTGCTAATACATTTTTAGAAGAAAGTGGTATGAATTTTGCTAAGTTATCAAAATTAATATTTGTTAAGTTAAAAGAACTATCATTTTCAGATAATACCAATGGTTTTGAGGTATGATAATAATTTGAATATTTGATTGCTAATGAATGATTAAAATTATTAAATTCATTAATAAACTCAGTAAACAATCACGCCAGAAAACGCCACTCTTGAACTTCTTCGCCAAGTAAAGTTAATTTTTTTCTTTTAATATTGAAACTAATGCATTAAATGATGTTTCTTGTCCACGAACAGCATTAATATCAATCGTTGTATGTTCTTCTCATCAACTATTAAAATGTTGTTTTGCTTCCTTTTTTATATCATTCATATGGTCAAGGTCTCTATAATATCTAGTTTATTTTTATTATCTTCTTTTATCCGTGGCCTACAACTAACCACCCCAAACACACTACCACTGCCTAACACAAAAGCACTAAAAATGGTTAATAACCGTTTCATCAATATGCCACCTTCTTCCAATAAGATACTTATTACTTATTATTATATTGAATAAAAAAAACACATTCATGCCCTTAACAAATTATTTGCAAGATAGAATTTATCTTGCAAATAAAAGAGATTAAGAAATCATATTATTAAAATGTAATGCTATTTTCATATAAAAAATGTTTCTCCTAACATTATAATTTAATAATAAACAATAATAATTATTATTTATCTTTTGGTTAAGAAAAACATTATCAATTATTTTTAAAACAATATTATACTTCTTGCATAACCTAGTTATTTTAAAATTCCTATAAAATATATTTAAAATAGAAATTATAGGAATCTAAAATTATGAAATTTGATAAATTTGATTTTATTAATGA
>NZ_RXFY01000096.1:0-4054 GCF_044714355.1 Spiroplasma sp. ald
TTAAAACAATTAAATCCTAAAACTAACCGAGTTTATTTAATTAATGAAAAAACCAAATCAGTTGATGCACAAACACCAGTTAGTGATAGTGAAAAAGATAATAATTGCGAATTCTTACAAACACCTGATGGAACAAATTGTAGTTATATAATTGATATGTTTTCAATACAAGCCTTATATAAAGGTGATTTTGAAATTATCTTTTATGCTGATAACCCATATACAAATAATGAAGAAGATTATTTACGCTTATCAGTATGGAGTTTCAGAGGTAAAACAAAAAGCGTATTAAACAATTATTTACGCGATATGACAACTAATTATAAAACTAGTTTCTTATTACCACATGACTATGAAATACCAACATTTAATTACCCACAATATGTTCTCCCACCAGTACCATATAATTATCCAGAATATACAAAAAATATTATGCCTTCTGATGTAGTACTACCATTAATAACTAAAATTACAGCACCAGCACAATGTAAAAATATAATTGAATATCCAACAACTTTATTTTCTGATGAATTTAATGATGCTTATTATGAAGTTGAAATTGATTTAAAACAAATTGACCCAACAATTCAAAGTATTAGTAAATTTCAAGATGCTTATAAAACAATTGAAATAAGTAATCTTAATAATATACAAGTTGAATGTGGACCTCCTGAAATAGATAATTTTATTCCTAATAGAAATATTAATTTATTAGAGGGTCAAAAATGTGACCATAATATTGGTTCATTAAACAATATAACTTTACAAGAAAGTGGTCGTTCACAAACTGATAAAGTTAATTTTCTAAATACTTTTACAATAGATACGAAAAAAATACCGATAAATGATATTAAAACTTTTGCTACTGCATATACTAATGGTTTACCAAGTGATAATTATCAAAATATTTATAAAATTAATAATAAAGAAGCATATATTATATTTTTATTACAAATAACATCTCTGTCAAATGAAGTTGATAATAAAATTAAAGAAACATATTTACAAGCATATTATACTAATGATGTAAAATTAAAAATTAGATTTTCAAAAAAAATTCTTGGAATATTATCGGGTAAAGATTTAAAACCTTCAAAATGAACATATCTTGGTAATGATAAAAATATTATTATAGATGTTGATAACCCAAGTGTATTGGGTATTAGAAATAAAAGTAATAACCCTATAAAAATAACTATTAAACCAAGATAAAAATAAAAAGAGATTTACATCTCTTTTTTTATTCTCCATTAACTTTTACATTACCATTTTCATCGGCAATTAAGTTAGGTAATTTTTGTTCTTCACCATTTCAGCGATAAACTTATTTAATATAGTCTTGATAATGTTTCCCTTTACCTCATATATATTCTGTTGAAGAATCTAGTAAATTACCAGTTGCTAATAAAATTTCATTATTATTAGTAAAAATAAAACCAACAGGTCTTTTACCTCAATCTGTTTTTAAACCGCTACCTTTTTCACCATCATTTTTTAATTTAAATACTTTTCACCCATTATTTAAACTATTTCTAGAAACAACATAAAAATATTTATTGTTTACTTCTTTAAATGGCGCTTCTTGTGGTGCTATTCATTCTAAATTATCTATAATTTCTTGGTTGTTTGTTTTAATTTTGTTTTCTGCTTTTAATTTTGCTAATTCTTCGGATGTATATTCTTGTGTTGTATTACAAGCAATTAAACTTGTTGTACTTGTTCCTATTAAAGAGATTGTTCCTAAAAGGCTTAATATGTTTTTCATTTTTTATAAATTCCCTTCTTTACAATTTGTTAATTTAATTTAAAAATGGAAATAATGTTAAATATATTTCCGTTTTTAGTATTCAAATAAATTATTTATTTTTTAACTAATTTAAAATACTAATTATTTTACAACTAGCTCCAGTTACTTTTGCCACACCAGAAATTATTTTACCAACTTTAGGAATAAACTGAGCAATTGTCCCTACACTACCAGCTATATCTGAACACATTTTTAAATCTTTATCTTCTTCTAATTTTTGTTTAATATTATTAATTTCATTATTTAAATTAATAATTTGATGTTTTAAATTATTAACATCTTCTTTTAATTTTGTAAGGTTGTCATATAATTCATTTGATTTAAATTTAAGATCTATTGTTGTTAAAATATGTTGTAAAGAAAGTAATTTATCATTAAGATTATTTAATTTATCACCTTTTCAAGTTCTTTTTTGTTCTAATGTAAAAGTTGGAACATCATCTTTAATTTGACGATTAACTTCATTTTCTCAACTATTAAAGTTTGTATTTCAACTTTCAATTAAATTATCATTATCAATTAATTTTGACAAGTCATTTTCTAAAAATTCTTTAGTAACATAAACTAATTTAGGTTTTAAAATAAATTTAGAATAAATTGTACTTTGTTTATTTACTTTTAATCTAGCAGAAAAATTATAAGTAAAATGTGAATACGGGGTTTTTTCGAAAACTTCCAAATGTGATATTTTTAAATTTGTATTTTGTTTTTTAACAGCATTTAATATAGTGCTATCATCATTATTATCAATTATTCCCAAATTAATTGAATTTTTATAAAAATCATTAAAATCATTTTTTAAATTATCAATATATTTGTTTGAATATGTTGTTTCATCATTTTTTATATTTGTATCATAATATTTTCCATCTTTATAGGTCCCATGTCTTGGATCAATAAAAGAAGCATCAAAATAAATTCTTATTCTATGTTTTCTATCACTATTTTCTCATTTATTATTTATACTAGTTCAATTATTTGATATAAAATTTCCCAAATCTTTCATAGCCCTGTTTTTGTCATATCCCACTCCCATACCATCAAAAAGACCAAATGAAATATTATTTATAGCTTTATCTTTAAACTTGTCAGCAAAATTAGAATATTCATTTTCATATAAAATAATAACTTCTTCTCAAAACTCTGGCACTAATGTGACAGCAAAATCAGCCTTAATTTTATCTCAGAAAAAAACACTTCTTTTTTTAAATTCATTAAAATTACTTTCTGATCTTTTGTTTCTGTTTAATTTTTCTTCTTTTTGATAAGGACTGGCGGCAATTGTTGTTGGGACAGCAGTTCCACTAATGGTTAATACACTTAATAAACTTAAAAGTTTTTTCATACTTGTTTTTCTCCTTTTCTTAATCTTGAAACTTTTTATCAAGTTNTACCTTTAATATATATATATATATATATATATATACAAGCAAAATTATGAATTATTTACAAAATTTTATCTTGTTAAATAGCTCTTATTACGCGTTTTAAGGGCTAAATTAGCAATAAAATATATTAAGTTTGGGGGAAAAAAAGTTATATAAAGTATTGTATTGCTAAAATAACAGTGTAAAATAGTTATAACGGTTTATCCTTTTAACAAAAAAGTAATTTACGGTTTATGCTTTCCGCCTTAAAAAGACTTATGCTGACTTGTTATTCGAACAAGAATAAAAAAAGAGAGGTTTATAAAATGGCACTTACAAAAGAACAATTAATAGAACAAGGTTTAAGTGAAGAAATAGCAGATAATATATTAAATGAATTTCATAATGAAACAAAACAAATTATTGAGGGTATTCAAAAGCGTAAAGATACTATTTCAAAAGAAGAGTATTTAAAAGTTGCTAATGAATTAGATGAATTAAAAGCATTTAAAGATGTTCCATCGACTAAAATTGAAGATATTAAAAATAATTTAAATAAAGTTAGTGGTAATTCTTTAACTGAAAAAATGCAAACTTTAAAAGAATTAAAACCTGATTTGTTTGTTGAAGAACAACTATCAGTTTCACCTGGTAATTTTATTAAAGATATGATTGAAAAATCGGTTGAAAATAAAAATGATGAAATTGAAACTATTAAAGAAAAAGGAGCATATACTCCTGANGAAATTAAAAAATTAACTGATTATACACTTAAAAACCTTAGATAATAAGGGAGTGAAATATTATGGCAACAATTAATTTGCCACAAGTACCTTTTACATTGCAAGGTAATACAACAGGTCAAAAAGCCTATGTTGAT
>NZ_RXFY01000097.1:0-4001 GCF_044714355.1 Spiroplasma sp. ald
GGACAAATTGTAGTTATATAATTGATATGTTTTCAATCCAAGCATTATATAAAGGTAATTTTGAAATTATCTTTTATGCTGATAACCCGTATACTAATAATGAAGAAGATTATTTAAGATTATCAGTATGAAGTTTTAGAGGTAAAACAAAAAGTGTTTTAAATAATTATATTCGTGATATGACAACTAATTATAAAACTAGTTTCTTATTACCACACGATTATGAAATACCAACATTTAATTATCCACAATATGTATTACCACCAGTACCATATATATAAAGAATATACAAAAGATATTATGCCTTCCGATGTAGTACTACCATTAAAAACTAAAATTACAGAACCAGCACAATGTAAAGAAAATTTTCCTCCCATTAATTTATTTGATAATACAGCAGAATATAATGCTTATTATGAAGTAGAAATTGATTTAAAACAAATTGACCCCACAATTCAAAGTATTAGTAAATTTATTAGTTCTTATAAAACAATAGAAATAAGTAATTTAGGTAATTTACAAGTTGAGTGTGGACCACCTGAAATAGAAAATTTTATTCCTAATAGAAATGTTGATATTTTGGGTGGTTTAAACTGTAATATTAATTTGGGTTCATTAGCAAATATAACTTTGCAACAAAGTGGTCGTTCACAAACTGATAAAGTTAATTTTGATAATACAATAACTTTATATACTGATAATATAACTAATGAAATTCAAACATTTGAACCTATTGCATATACTAATGGATTACAGGGTGATGATTACGAAAATAGATATTTTGCTTCTGATAAAAGAGTAGTTTTAGATTTTTTACTTCAAATAACAAAAATATCTAATAATGATAACGATAAAATTAGAGAAACATATTTACAAGCATATTATACTAATGATGTAAAATTAAAAATTAGAATATCAAAAATTATAAATATAAATTTATTATTAGATAGCACAATGCATTGAAAATATTTTGGTAATAACAAAAATATTGTATTAGATGTTGATAATCCAAATGTACTAGGCATTAGGAATAAAAGTGAAAACCCAGTTAAAATTACATTTATACCAAAATAAAAAAAAGATTTAATAATCTCTTTTTATTATTTATTATATTACTTAACTTTTAAATTACCCTCTTTATCAATTTTAGGTAAATTGGGTTCATCATTACCTAAATATTGATAAATTTCTTTGAAGTTGCTAACTCCTCTTTCTCACGGTGAAACATTATTTCAATCTCCATTAGACTTAATAAGTCCTATTGTATAGTATTTTCTTTCAATATCATTTACATTGCTTGTTAATCAATATACTATACTTATTTTTGAATTCGATGTTCCAAAAATATAATTTGGCTTAATTTCTTTATTTTGAAATTTAAATATTTCTCAATTATCTTCTAAATTTAATTTAGCAATAATAATATATCATTTATTATCAGCTACATTAAATTTTTTTTCTCTGTAGCATATTCTTTCAAAATCACCAATAATTTCTTTATGACATTGTTCTATATTTGGGTTGCAACTAATTAAATTAAAAGTTGGTGTTCCGACTAAACTAACTGTCCCTAAAATGCTTAAAATATTTTTCATTTCTATTCTCTGTTAATTTTTACATTACTGTTTTCATCTAAAATTAAACCAGGTTCATTAGTATCTAAACTTCAACGATAAACTGATTTATATTGTATTTTATTTTTATCATTACTTCATTCAGTTCAATTTTTATTTGTTTCATTTCATATTTGTAATTTTTTAATTGCTGTAATATAAAGAATGAATGAATTATCTTTATCTATTTTTTTTGTATCATTAAAATTATAATTAAAATTAATATTTTTTCATTTATCATTTTTGTCACCACGCCATACTACATAATAATACTTATTATCAACAGTATTAAATGGTTTTTCTTGTGGTGCTATTCATTCTAGATTATCTTTGATTTCTTGATTATCAGTGTGTATTTTGTTTTCTTCTTTTAATTTTGCTAATTCTTTTAGTGTATATTCTTGTGGTGTATTACAAGCAACTAAACTTGTTGTACTTGTTCCAATTAAAGTGATTGTGCCTAAAAGACATAATAGTTTTTTCATATTCCTTATATCCTTTTTATTAATATCAATTAAGTGAATCTATTGAAACACTATAATTAACTTTTACATTTTCGGTATAAACAGTTTCATCAGCAGAAGTGATTTTTGCACTGCTGTTAGTAATATTTTCAACTTTGATTTTTGTGATATCTAGATTGTTATACATTTCTTTTAGTTTATTTTTAATTTGTTGTTTTGTTGGATTAGATAAATTTTCAGTTTTAAATTCACCTAAATTATTATTTGTAATAATTTTATTTAAATTAATATTAGATATAAAAGTAACGACTACTTCACCACTTAAAATATCTTTTCTTTTATACTGTATTTTTGCATTTGTGGGTGTTATATCACTAACTTCAAAATCATTTATATTATTTTCTAAACCTTTATTTAATTCTTTTAATTTATTTTTAATTTCTTGTTCTGTTGGTAAATTTAAACCATTATTTTTAATTGAACCTAATTCAATCACTGTAATAACTGATTTTAATGGTCTAGAATAATTAACGACTATTTCACCAGTATAAATACTTGTATCAGTTGATTTAATTGTGGACCTATTTATAGAAAAACTTTTAAGATCAACTTTTGAAATATCTAATTGTGGATTAAAATGTTTTAATAAGTCTTTAATTATTTGTATTTCATAGACATNTTTTGTAAAATCTATTTCTCCTAAATGAGTAATTTTAATAACGTCATTTATTGGTACAGATTTATCAACTATAAAAGTAAGTGTTGTTTCTCCAGAAAATCCATCTATAGTAATATTTACAGAATTACTAGTAATATTTTTAACTTTAATTTGATCACTTTTTATATGTGGGTATTTTTTAATTANTTTTTCTTTNATTTGTTGTTCNGTTGGTTTGTCGGCCCCATTAGTTTTAAAAATAGGATCTTGTGTTTGTCTTTTACCTCTTATAGTTTGTTCTTTTTGATAAGGGCTAGCGGCAATTGTTGTTGGAACAGCAGTTCCACTAATTGTTAATACAGTTAATAAACTTAGTAATTTTTTCATACTTGTATTTCTCCTTTTTATTAATTTCTATGATTCATTATATATATATATATATATATATACAAGTCTAAAATAGGATTATTTAATAAATTTATTATTCAAAATAACTTTTATTACACACTTTAAAATCTAAATTAACAACAAAATACATTAAGTTTAGTATTTGTTTATAAAAAGTATTGTATTTATAAACTATAAGTATATAATTGATTTAAGTTTTAATCTTTTTGTATCAAAAAAAGAGTTTATGCTGACTTGTTAATCGAACAAGGATAAAAAAAGAGGAGTTTATAAAATGGCGCTTACAAAAGAACAATTAATAGAACAAGGTTTAAGTGAAGAGAATGCAGAAAATATCTTAAATCAGTTTAATAATGAAGCAAAGCAAATTAGAGAAAGTGTGCAAAAACGCGAAGATGTTATATCCAAAGAAGACTTTATTAAATTATCTAATGAATTAGATGAATTAAAAGCTTTTAAAGATGTTCCATCTACTAAAATTGAAGATATTAAAACTAATTTAAATAAAGTTAGTGGTAGTTCTTTATCTGAAAAAATGCAAACTTTAAAAGAATTAAAACCTGATTTGTTTGTTGAAGAACAACCATCAGTTTCACCAACTAATTTTATTAAAGATATGATTGAAAAATCGGTTGAAAATAAAAATAATGAAATTGAAAGTATTAAAGAAAAAGGAGCATATACTCCTGAGGAAATTAAAAAATTAACTGATTATACACTTAAAAACCTTAGATAANTAAGGGAGTGAAATATTATGGCAACAATTAATTTGCCACAAGTACCTTTTACATTGCAAGGTAATACAACAGGTCAAAAAGCCTATGTTGATATGGTTAATGCTTTATTGCGTGGACCTTT
>NZ_RXFY01000098.1:0-3971 GCF_044714355.1 Spiroplasma sp. ald
TCATTAATAAAATCAAATTTATCAAATTTCATAATTTTAGATTCCTATAATTTCTATTTTAAATATATTTTATAGGAATTTTAAAATAACTAGGTTATGCAAGAAGTTTATTATCTAATCCTTCTATTTCCTTTGAATTTGCTTTTGTATTGTCTTTTAAAACTAATCTAATCCGGGAAACACAATGAGTATATGAAATAATATTGTCAATTCCTCCCAACAATGGAATTAACACTGCTATTTCAGTAGTATATGTTTTTTTGCCATAATTTTTATCTCCTGTATGGAATCATTTCCATATCTTGATTATAATACACATTTTTTAAAATATAAACTTATTTTAAAAAAGTTTTAATCTCATAACTTAAACATTCAATTGTTTTATTTTTTGTCATATTATTTCCATCTAAATTTGCTTTAACTTGAGAATTATTTTTGTTGCTAATTCACCATAGTTAATGGCAATATAATAATGTTTTGGTAAAATTGGCAGAAAAAAGTCATTACTATTACAAATATCTGTTAGTAAACTATTAGTAATATTATTTTTCATTAAAAAGGAAATAACAACTTTATAGCAGGTATGTGTCCCTGCAATAATAATTTTATTATTTAAATCAATTGTTTTAACTAATTCTCAAATTATTCCTTCTTGATTCTCAGAAAAAAAGTACGATTGAAATTGATAATTACGACGTTTAAATCAATCAACAACAGTATCATATCGTGCAAATCCAGTTGGTAAATTTGTTACCGGATTCTCACCAATATAAAGAATTTCTTTTTGTTTGTCAAATTCATGATTCAGCGCCATTTCTTGGAGCAAAGCATACATCATTTCATTATCATTAATAAAAACAGTATCCCCTCATTGACGACCATACACAATAATTGGAACATTAATTGTCTGTAAAAAGGGGGCAGATATTTTGGTCATTACTAATCGTAAATAAAATTAAAGCAGCTGGTTTACGGCGAACAATTTCTTGTAAATGTAATAAATAACGATCCTCATCATAAGTTGTTTCAACAACAAAAGGAACTACTTTAGCAAAATCATCATTAATTTGTTTTAAAATTGATTTAACAATAAATGTATTACTACTTGTTAAATCAGGAATTAAAATATATACTTCTAACATTTTCTTTTTAATTGAATGCGCAGCAAAATCAGGCTGAAAATTATATTTTTCCACAACTTTTTGAATTAAAAGACACTTTTCTTGACTAACATAACCGCCATTAAAATAACGTGATACTGTCCCAACACCAACGCCACATTCAGCAGCAATTGTTTTAATTGAAATTTTTTTATTTTTCATTAAAACCTTTTTTTAAAAACCAATTTTGCTTAATAATGGGACTAAATAATAAAAATAGTACACAATCCAGTCATAAGAAAAATTAGATGATAAAACCCTGGGATTTTCTTAAAAATTTTTTGTCAAAGGCCTTTTTCTTTTGTCAATGAAAAACTATTCATGTTAACCACTCCTTATTTGTCATAATTATATGCTAATTTAATAAAAATAGTTTTAATAAGTTTATTAATTTAAAATATTTTAACTATTCATTAAAATTTAATAATTTTGCAAATAATGCTCAACATTCATCACGGGCAATTTTATTTCGACTTGATGTTTTAATAAAATAATCACTATCAGCAAAATTTAATTTAGCTTTAATAATCTTTTCATGCTTTTGAATATCATTCTTTTTGACCTTATCAAGTTTTGTTCCAATTAAAACGGTCAAAATGTTAAAATGTTTTAAATATTGATACATTTCATAATCATCTTGAGTTGGTGGATGACGTAAATCTACTAACAAACAGACAAATTTTAAATTTTGGCGTTGAGTTAAATATTCTTCCATCATTTTTGCAAAATCCATCTTATATTGGTTACCAACTTTTGCAAATCCATATCCGGGTGCATCAACAATTCGAAATTGATTATTATTAATTGCAAAAAAATTTAACATACGGGTTTTCCCAGGAATTTGCGAAACTTTTGCTAATTGGCGTTGATTTGTCAACATATTTAAAAAACTTGATTTACCAACATTACTTTTCCCTAAAAAAGCAATTTCTAATAAATCATCATTAATTCAACCTGCTTTATTAACCGCTGATGTAACATAACTTGCATTTTTAAACTTAAACATTATTTTTTCTCCATCTGACGATTAATTTCATACATTAAAATTGTTCCTGCCTGAGCAACATTTAATGACTCAAGTTGTGAATTAATTTTAATTTGGACATTATAATCACTAATTTCTTGCAATGTGGTGGAAAGGCCATGCCCCTCATTACCCAATGCTAAAATATACCGGTTATTTTGCTTAAACTGACAATTTTGTAAATAAACACTTTTTTGATTTAAACCTGTCGTAATAATTTTATATTGGTTTAATTGGAAGTTTTTAATTTCATTTAAACCAATCTCTTTAATTGCAACTTTAAAAATCGCACCTTGACTAGCACGTAAGACTTTATCATTAAAAAGATCAACAGTATGATTATACAAAATAATATTTGTAAAACCAAAACCAAGGCCAGTTCTGATTAATGTTCCGACATTACCTGGATCTTGAATGTTTTCTAATAAAAGAATATTTTGATTAAATTGAAAATTATTTTGTTCCTTAACCTTCGTTAAATCAACCACACCGATAATATTTTGACTATTTTTGCTTTGACTCAACTTAGTTAAAATTAATTCCGGAACTATTGTTAATAAAATATTATTAAAATTCTTTAATTTTGGTTGATTTACTTTTGTTGTTAAAATTTCAACAACAATATTTTGTTGTAATGCTTCATCAATAATGTTTCATCCTTCAATTAAGGCTAAATTAAATTCTTTTCGGTATTTTTTTTCTTTTAATTTTGCCAATAATTTAATATGTTCATTTTGCGTTGAATTAATTTCTCGATAATTCATAAGATGGGATGCTTTCTTAATTGACATACATAAAACCAACAAGGTATTTTTTGGTTTTTGGGTCATCTCATTTTTCTTTTGTCTTTGCTGTTTCGCGCATTACAACAGCCATTGCTCGGGGGCGTTTTGGTGGATCTTGCATTTTCCCTAATAAAACCGCTAATCCAGACCTATTATTTTTATCATTAATTTCTTTATTATAATCTTCAGCATCCTTAACTCCAATTTGTTTTGCCATAATTTTAACCTTGTTTTTTTCATATCAATGCTGAAATTTTTGATATTTTTCAAAAGACCATTCTTTTTCTTCTCAACCTAAGAAAATGCGGTCTTTCTCTTCATCTCAACTAGTTAAATAATCACGAAAATTTGTTTGTGCAGTTGGTCCTTGTTCCATCATTTTAAAAGTTTGATTAATTGTTTCTTCTAATGTATCATACCCATAACCAATAAAAGCATTACCAATTCAATGATGTTTATAAATTGGTTTTAATGGATTAAGAGGTTCAGTAAATGTAAGAGCATATGCTCAATATTTGTCGTCTGCTTTACTACGAAAAAGTTCATATCCAAATTTTTGATGCTTAATAACAACAGCATCTTTTTTAATTTTACAAACTAAATGCTTAAAAGCTGTTACAATAGAATTAATTTCCCCATCAGTTAATGGTGCCTTTAATTTTGGCTGTTTTAATTTTAAAATATGTTCTGTATAATATGATGGCATTCCCTCAACCTCCTTTTTAGTTAAAATTAACTACTAATTATAATTTTATCTTGGATATTTTGTTAAGTAAAGTAATAATTTGAAATTAACAAACAATCCATTATAATCATAATTTCATAATAATTAAAAAAGGAAATTAATTGGCCGTATAAAAAAATTGGGGTTTTGGAAAAAAACTCGGAAATTGAATAAAAATAATAATTAAACCATTTACTAAAATGGTTTTTTTATTTGTAAACCCATAATTATTAATTAATTCAGAGAAAGGACAGCATCTTAAGTTCTTAAAATAGAAA
>NZ_RXFY01000099.1:0-3811 GCF_044714355.1 Spiroplasma sp. ald
ATTTTAGATTCCTATAATTTCTATTTTAAATATATTTTATAGGAATTTTAAAATAACTAGGTTATGCAAGAAGTCTAATGAACATGTTGAAGTAAAAAAATATGATATTGATAAAATTAAAAATACAAGTTTAGAAACTTTATTCTTAACTGTTATTAAAGAAAAATTAATTACTTCCGATGAAGATAAAGCAAAATATTTAGATGAAGAAAGAAATATTAAAAAAGAATATTTTGAGGAAAACAAAAATGTTTCATTAGCAGTGAAAATTAATTTTAATGGTTCAAGTTATAATCTATCATTTACATTTAAGACAGCGTAGCAAGTACCATAGAGATTATTCTCCCTCGTTTATTAATTAAAAAGTATTTACATAAAAAACAAAAATCAACTTTTGAGCATCTAAAATAAAGTAGACATAAAAAATAAAAATTATGTTAAAACTTTATTAAAGAGATGTTCTTTTTATATGAAAAAACAAAATAACAAAGAACTTAAAAGATGAAAAAATTAGAATGCGACTATGGATTATAAGTTAAAAATGGAAATAAGAAACATTCTATTGCCAATAAATAATTAGAGTTAATAACAAAAAGAATTATATGAATATCCAAAAAATAAATTAATCACCTGTTAGGAAAACAAAAGTCTATTTAAAAAATGTCCAAAAAAAAGCTACTAATTCAGGCAAAGTCTTGTTACTATTTTTGGGATAAAACCATTAAATTTATGGCTATTAAAAAAATACTTACTTTATTCCAACGTTAACTAGTTTACGAATAATACTTATTGTTTTTACTAAGAAAAAAGATTATAATATTAATTAAGGAGGATTTGATATGGCCATATTTAATAATAAGAAGCCAACTTTTGTATCAATGGATTTAGGAACAGCTTACACTCTGGTTTATATTTCAGGGAGTGGAATTGTTTATAATGAACCATCCATTGTGGCATATAAAATTAAAGAAAATCGGATTATTGCTGTCGGAAATGAAGCATATAAAATGATTGGAAAAGGAAATAAAACAATTAGAATTGTTCGACCAATGGTTGATGGAGTTATTACAGATATTCGTGCAACAGAAGCACAATTAAAGTATATTTTTAATCGTCTAAGAGTTACCAAACAATTAGCTAATTCAATTATGTTATTAGCTTGTCCATCAGTTATTACCGAATTAGAAAAAAATGCTTTGAGAAAAATTGCGATGAATCTAGGCGCAACAAAAGTTTTTGTTGAAGAAGAAGTTAAAATGGCTGCGTTAGGTGGTGGGGTTGATATTTATAAACATTTTGGTAATTTAGTGATTGATATGGGAGGAGGAACAACAGATATTGCGGTTCTTGCTTCAGGGGATATTGTATTATCAAAATCAGTTAAAGTTGCTGGAAATTATTTAAATGATGAAATTCTAAAATATGTTCGTTCTCAATATGGTTTAGAAATTGGAATTAAAACAGCAGAAATGATTAAGATTGAAATTGGTTCATTAGCAAAATATGGTGATGAACGAAAAATGAAAGTGTATGGACGTGATGTTGTTTCAGGATTACCACGAGAAATTGAGTTGACGCCAGAAGAAATCCGGGAAGTTTTAAAAGTTCCAGTATCACGAATTATTGATTTAGCAGTTCAAGTCTTAGAAGAAACACCGCCGGAATTAGCAGGAGATATTTTCCGCAATGGAATTACCATTTGTGGTGGTGGTGGTTTAATCAAAGGAATTGATCACTACTTTGAAGACACATTACAATTACCAGCCAAAATTGGTGAACAACCATTATTAGCAGTTATTAATGGAACAAAAAAATTTGAATCAGATATTTATGATATTATTCGCCAAGAACATCAGAAAACAAAAGAATTAGATTATTAAGAATGTTACAAGTTGCTATAAGAATTAACGAGCATATCAAAATAGCAAATATGGTCAGCATAGAGCAACTATGAATTAAAATCAAAACCAATAATATTGCCAAGGTTAGCATTGGTTTATTATAAAACTGATAATTATCAGTTTTTTTATGTTATGATGTAAAAAAATACTTAGGAGCGAAAAAATGTTTGAACCATTAGCATTTGTCTTACGACCAACCACAATAACTGATATCATTGGGCAAAGCCACCTTATTAATGATCACAATGGTGTTATTTCACGAATGTTGAAATATAATTATGCAAGTTCATTAATTTTTTATGGTGATCCGGGCGTTGGAAAGAGTAGTATTGCTCGAGCATTAGCCAATGATTTACAACTTGAGTATGCAATTTTTAATGCTGAAATTGATAAAAAACAAGATTTAGAAAAAATTATTAAGCAAACAGCAAATTTTGAACGATTTATTATTATTGTGGAAGAAGTACATCGAATGAATAAAGATCGGCAAGATATTTTATTGCAGTATTTAGAAAATGGACACTTAATTATGTTTGCTTGTACAACAGAAAATCCTTATTTTGTGATTAATCCAGCTTTACGATCACGAGCTAATATTATTAAATTAGAACGAATTACTGTTGATAAGATGCTAACTGGCTTACAAAAAATAATTACAAAGAAAAAATTACCGTTAGCAATTACTAATGATGCGTTACTATTAATTTGTCAATTAGCAGGTGGTGATTTACGAATTGCAATTAATATATTAGAATTATGTTTAAATTTATATCCTGCAGAAGAAATTACCACAACAATTATTAATAATATTGCTCCAACGGCTAATTTAATTAATTTTGCAGAAGGTGATGAACATCATGATTTAAAATCAGCCTTGCAAAAGTCAATTCGGGGTAGTGATGTTGACGCAGCTTTACACTATTTTGCACGGTTATTAGCAAGTGGTGATCACGAAGCATTATTGCGTCGAATGTTAATTATTGCTTATGAAGATATTGGCTTGGCTAATCCAGCAATTGCGGTCCATGTCAAAACAGCAATTGATAGTTTTCGTCAAATTCGATTACCAGAGGGACGAATTCCATTAGGATTAGCAATTGTTGAAATGTGTTTAAGTGAAAAATCAAATAGTGCTTATTTAGCAACAGATCAAGCGTATGAAGATGTTTTAAAAGGTAATCTTTATCCAATTCGGCATCATTTATGGGATACAAGTTATGCTTCAGCAAAAAAACTAGGAAATGGCCAGGGATACCAATATCCGCATGATTTTCCAAATGATTATGTTGCGCAACAATACCTGCCAAAGAAAATGCGCGGTATAGTTTATTATCAACCAAAATTACATAGTGTGTATGAAAAACGAATTAATGAGCTGTATGAACGGTTTACAAAAAAAGGCAAGTAGAACTTTTGAAAGAACTACTTGGTTTATTTTTTGTTAGTGCTAGAATAAAATTAAAGAAATAGGGATGAGAGAAATGACAGTCGTAAAAATTCATGTACCAGAATTAACATGTAGTAGTTGTGCGATGGCAATTGAAAAAAAGTTAACAAAAATTCCACAAATTAAGTTTCAAATTGGGATTGTAACAAGAACTGTTAAAATTACTTATGATGAAACAACTTTAGATAAAGAAACAATTTTTCACCAGATTAAAAAAGCCGGTTATGATTTTGATGAAATTGAAACAAAACAGTTATAAGATGGTTATTATTTAATGAAAAAGCAACAAAAAGCAAAGTTAACAAAACGGCAAATTCGAGATCTGTATGAATTAATTATTGCAATAATTTTAGATATTCCTTTATTATTGGGAATGATACCATGGTTAGGACTGCTCCATAATGAATGATTACAATAGACTTCTTGCATAACCTAGTTATTTTAAAATTCCTATAAAATATAT